>NZ_JBHSHQ010000012.1:0-37760 GCF_042652985.1 Ruoffia tabacinasalis
AATCGTCCTAGGAAATGCTTAGATTACCAAACACCTTTGGAAGTATTTTTACACGAACTCTTATTAATTGGGTAAATAAAAAATTGTCGCAATAATTATTGCAATTCAACTTACAAAAAAATACGAGTGAACCTTCGCTCACTCGCATTTTCTATAAATTATTCGAAATAATAAACTATTAAATCATTGGTTTGATGCAATACTTTGTAATCCGTTAATTGATACTTCTCTAAGACTGACTGGATTAAATCCTCTTGGTTAAGTTGGGGATTATTTGTATAAACTGTTAAAGGCTCGTCCAAATCATGTGCCTCCATCACTGGCATGTCACTCGCGTCCGTCGATTCCAGAATCATCGGATACACATCATCATGCAATGCGAGTTGGGGGGAGTATTCTGCGATTTGCCAGCGCGAAGCACTAAAGACTATCGCCGAATCGGTCGGATTTTCAAGGATATTTTGCGTTAAAGTCCCTTGATCTAAATATTGAAAGTAAACTGTCTCGCGCTTGAAACCAAGTAAGACGATGAAACTTAAACCTAGAATGGTCATGACCGTACTCCAAGGCTTACTTAAAATCGCCCGCAGAGCAAAGTAAATCACTAATACAACTGACACAGCGACGACTGAATAAATCGGATAAATGTAGCGGGCGGTATGATAATGAGATAAATCTTGAACGAGAAAGATATATAAGCCCATCGGTAACATAATCATCACGATTTGTAAGAAAGTCACTCGGTTCAGCAAGGTCTTGCTTTGCACAAATAGTAAAATAACACAGCCAATTAACACACCGATAAAGATTGGCAGCGACACGTCAGCAAGTAAATCTTCTTGCACAAAACTTAAATACAATTTCAAATTCTCAGTGAAATTCGCGTTGTTGGCATTATTTAATACTTCAACACCCCGATTTGAAGCAAAGATATGTGAAAAGACCGCCGGGAAAATTGCCCAAGCAACCCCAATCGCACCTGCCTCAATCAAACCAAGTAAGAAGGCTTTTTTAAATTCTTTAATCAATAGAAGTCCTATACAAGCGACCACCACAATAAAGAAGGCATACAAATAGAAATAATAATGAGTCAAAGCGCCCAATAAAGTAGCGATAAATATAGGTATTAAAAGAATTGTCGTATGTGATTTATTAGAACGGCTATACCGTAAAAGTAGATATAACAAACTAATGACGAAAAAGCCCATCAGGTGGTACATCCGAATAAACAACATCGAACTTAAGCCACCTATACTCAACCCCCAGAACAAGCCGGAAAAGATACTTAAATAAAAGTTCTTCGTTAAGTAATAGATTAAGAAAAATAATACAATCACAGTCGCAATATGCGCCCCTAAATTAAGCGTTAAGCCCACCATCGGTGAAAAGCCACCTTGCCAAAAAGAGGCAATTGTGTGGAATAATAAATAATACAGTGGCGGATGTACATCATTGACTTGATTAGACATCACCGAACCATATTCAAACGCCGTTGCATGATTTGGCATCAAGTAGTTTTGATAATACGTACTTGGCGTCCATTCATTGACTGCGGTTGGAAAGGGATTGTAGTAACTGTTGCTGAGACCATAAGAGTATATTTCATCAATATGAAAGCCTTGTTTGGCAAAAGCAAAGTGAAGCATCACGTAGACTAAAAGACCTAAAGCGACGAGGGCAATCCCCCAGCGGAATAGATTATGTGTTCGTTTAATAGGTTGAGCCTCCTTTCAAGCGTGTTTTCAAATGCAGTCATTATAAAATATTTAAAATCCTTATGCAATAAAATAATTTACCCAACAAAAAAGCGTAGAACAAAGGGGATATCCCTTATATTCTACGCTCAATGTTTATTCAGAAACTAATTCAACAATCACACCTAAACCAGAGGCATCATTAAAGCTCAGTGAATTATCCTCTAGAGTATAATCAGCTCCTAAAGAATCTAAGTTACTGATCACTTCATTAAAGAAATCTTCGGATTGAGTTTCCCAAATCGTTGCACGAAGTCCTTGTTGGCCTTCTTCTGGTTGTGTAATCCCTTGATCGGCGAACCAATTATTATTTGCGATATGGTGGTGATAGCTTCCAGAAGCTTGGAAGAATGAGTCACCCTCAACATAACTTTGCGTGTTTAAATTAAAGACATCACTGTAAAATTTACCCGCTGCATCAAAGTCGTCAGATACTAAATGGAAGTGTCCAATTTTAGTACCTTCATCTAATTGAGTGAATTCCTCAGTAGCTGATTCCATTAATTCAACATAGTCAAGTGGCTCGTTTAACATGTCAACAGAGTTGTCACCTTCACCTTGAGGCCATTCTTCTACTGGGTAGTCCCAATATAATTCAATCCCGTTACCTTCAATATCAGCAGCATAAATCGCATCACTTACACCGTGATAAGTAAAGCCTTCAATAGGCGATTGAGTTTCCATGAGATGGTTTAGAGCGCTCCCCATATATTCACGGTCATTGAATAGGAATGCTGTATGGTAAAGTCCTGTTGATAAGCTGTCCCCACGAGGGATATCTGTCGGGAATATCTCAAGTAACGTACGTTCATCCGACGTTCCTAAACGGTAATATCCATCTGCTTCTTCTAGAATCGTCATCCCCATGTTATATTCATAAAAATCAGCTAAGGCAACTGAATCCATAGAGTTAAGTTGGTAACTGGCTGGATAAATAATAGCGTCAGAAGTGGCGTCTTCTTGCGCCATGGCTGTGAGTGGGCTCACGATAAGGGCAAGTAAGAATAGAGCGATAATTATTTTCAGTGTTTTCTTTTTCAAAAAAGTCATCCTTTCAAATTAAATAGTATTAAAACCAGAATAAGGTGTACAAGCCATAGCAAGTACACCTTTCAATGTTTTATTATTTTATGACTTTTAGGATAATACCTGTTCCGGCCGGATCTTTAAAGTAAAGAGTCTCGCCATCTTTAGTAAATTCATGTCCAATGTCAGTTAATTTTGCTTGAATCGCTTTTAAATCTTCCGCAGAACCTGACCAAACAGAGTTACGTAAACCTTGTGTTCCGTCTTGAGCAGCAGGGATATTATGACCATTCCAAAGGTTGGCACCTAAATGATGGTGGTAGTCTTGTGTAGCCATAAATAAAGCTGCTTCATTCATAATGAATTTAAGACCTAAGCCCATCACTTCATGATAGAAACTTAAAGTTGATTCAATATCATTTACGTGTAAATGAATATGCCCCATCGTTGTTCCATTTGGTATACCGGTGAAAGGCACTTCTTGTGATGAAAGTACGCCTTCAGCGTCCATCGCGATAACAATTCCTTCGATTAAGCCATTCTCTTTAATTACCCATTCGCTTCTATCTTTATCAGCGTATATTTCAATACCGTTTCCTTCTGGGTCAGGTAAGTATAATGCCTCACTGTACCCGTGATCTGATGCACCTTCAACATTGACTTGGTTTTCTAGTAAGTGACGTAACATCCCACCTAAGTCACCGCGTGTTGGTAATAATAAAGCTAAGTGATATAAACCAGTCGTTCTTTGTGATTTTTCAGTTGTCGTTGGGTAAATTGAGATAAGGACTGTTCCATCTGGTGTTCCTAAGTGGTAGATTTTTTCTTCGTTATCTTTGCTTAGTAAAGTTAAGCCGATTTTTTCTTCATAAAAACTTGCTAATTCAGTTGGTTTTAACGCGTTTAATTCAATTCCAGTTGTTTGGATAGTTGTTGCTGATTGTGTAATTGCTTCGGTTGTCATATGTATATCTTCCTTTCAAGATTTGTTTTTTAGTCATTCAAACGATAACTTGATAATAGCATGATAAAAAGCAGACATCAATACGAATTCGAGATAAACAACACTTAAGAACACATTGACGATTAAGTCTATTTTTTAAGAGGGAAAACGAGCTATAGGGGATAATTTTCGACAATGAATCAATTATTTAATATAATGTATAGTAGAAACTATTAAATGTCTCGGAAGGAGAATATATATATGAATATCATGTGGATAATTATCGCCGTTATCGTGGTCATCGCGATTATCTGGGTACTTATTTATAATAATTTAATTAAACGTCGTAACTGGGTAGATGAATCATTTAGCCAAATCGATGTACAGCTACAACGTCGTAACGATTTAATTCCAAACTTAGTGAACACGGTAAAAGGTTATGCGAGTCACGAAAGAGAAACTTTAGAATCAGTCACTCAAGCAAGACAACAATTGATTAACTTGCCAAGTGATGCGGATCCAGCTGAAATTAATGCTAAGTCTAATGAATTATCAGGAGCTCTATCAAGACTATTAGTTGTCGCAGAGCAATATCCAGATTTAAAAGCGAATACGAACTTTACACAATTGCAATCAACCCTTGAGAAAACGGAGCAACAAATTGCGACGGCACGTCAACTGTACAACTCAACTGCAACCCAATATAACACAACCGTTGAAACAGTGCCGACGAATATTGTGGCAAATGTTCATGGCTTTAATCGACGAAGCTTACTAGAAACTCCAGAGGAAGCACGCCAAGTACCAGAAGTTCAATTTTAATAATCATTATAAATGATGCGACTTACCTAATAAGGTAGGTCGTTTCTTTGTTATTAAATAATTCATACAAACATGCTAAGATGGATATATGAAGGTCAGTAGGCGTATCTCTAGCAATTGCTTGTTAACTATTATAGAATATTTTTATGGAGAGATGTCATTGAGATACTCATTTGATACTATTAACTTCGGATGGTAAATGAATAATTGCATAATAATGCTTAGTTATTATTGTGCTGACTCATATAACTGCCATGGAATATAAGGGAAGTTTAATAAAGGAAATATGTAACATAAATGTCACATAAACTCGTGTTTTAACACTATTAATTTATGAATAAAATGGGTAGAATGTAGTATATTATGTTAAGAAATTAAATTGGAAGAAAGGAGGATGCGAGTGTGAGTCGTGTAAATTTATATGTTCATTATGATTCTGTTACTAACCATATTATGACTCGAGGTATTGATCTAGTCCTTGAGGATTTTGAATCCCAGTATATGCCGAATAATATAATACTTGCTCAAGCACCTCCTGAGGTTGGACGTTTTGACGCGCAAACAAATTTCAAAGTTTTACGAAATAAAACAGAAGTAGCGAACTACTTCGAAGCTAGTAGTAACGCAGAGTTGCGAATGTCAAATTGGATTGATTTTGAGAATGTCGAATCAATGCATCAGTTAACGGCGAATGAGATTGCTGAAATTTTGTATTTGTTCCACGCAAATAAAGGCTTAAAGTCAGCATTTTTCTATAAACTTCAAAATAACTATGTATTTTTAAGATTACCGAACGGGCTACTGAAAGTCTTCTACCGCTTTGTGTCACATTTCTATGCGCGTTTTCAAAGAGTTATCCATGCTAGAATGGTTGCGTTAGTGAATGAATCTCGTTCACTCTTTTTTATGCGAAAAGAAAAAGTGAATCCTTTACCATTGAATGTTGTGGAGCAAATCGCACCGCTATTCTCACGTGGATTAAAGATTAACTTTGTTCAAGCGATCCAAACCGGTACCTATTGGAGAGTGCCTTTAAATATCATCGAGGACGAACTAACCTTATTAACGCAAGATCAAGTGCCAAAAGAACATGTTGGCTTTCTAGTTTACGATACGAACGCACAACGTTGGACGTTGGAGTTAGAAGCGATTGACGACTTTGATGATTTTGAATTACGAAGTCAAGGGCTTATATCAAGCGCTGAGGATGCTTACTAAGCTTAGAAAGTGACTTGCTTAATTCCATTACATAAATTAATATATAGTATTATGAATAGAATAGAAAAAAACATTATTTTTACAGTGGAAATATGGTATATTTACTATTGTTAAAATTAAAAAAATTTTATCTATTAGACGAGTTTACTATTGGAGGTTTAGACAATGAAAATCACAATGCTTTATGGCGGACAAAGCGCAGAGCATGATATTTCGATATTATCAGCACATAATATCGTGCAACAAATTATGTTCGATGTATATACAGTTCAACCTATCTATATTACCCGCCAAGGGAAGTGGATTAAGGGACCTTTATTGGAAGAGCCAAGCGCGTTCTCGGAACAGTTACGCTTAAGTTCCGCACAAGTAGAATCCTGGTGTGATAATGAAAAAGGTTCTTCGACCGGTATTAACATTAATCCTGGTGATATTGCGGAAGAGGATACAGTTGTCTTCCCAATTCTTCATGGACCAAATGGAGAAGATGGAACAATTCAAGGATTCTTAGAAATTCTAAATCTTCCATATGTAGGAGCAGGCGTAGCTGCAAGTGCTGCTGGAATGGATAAAATTATCAGTAAAAACTTATTTGAACGTGCAGGACTACCGCAAGTTCCTTACATCGCTTTCGATCAAAGAGAATGGCAATCAGATAAAGAAGACTTAATTGCGCGTTCAGAAGGTAGCTTGTTATATCCATTATTTGTTAAACCAGCGAATTTAGGTTCTAGTGTCGGGATATCAAGAGTGACTGACAGCAGTGAATTAGTTGAAGCTGTGGAATTGGCTTTACAATTTGATCGTCGTATCGTTGTTGAGCAAGGAATTCGCGCAGAAGAGTGTGAAGTGGCTGTCTTAGGGAATGATGATGCGCACGTCAGTGTGGTTGGACAATTGGTGAAGCAATCTGATTTTTACAATTATGATGAGAAATACATCAATAATACCGTTGAGATGCAAATTCCAGCTGAAATTCCTGACCACATCGCTAGCCAAGTTCAAGAATACGCGCTTGCAGCCTATCGTGCGATTGATGGATCAGGCTTAGCTAGAGTGGATTTCTTCTTAACAAACAACGGAGATATCTACATTAATGAAATCAACACTATGCCAGGCTTTACACAATACAGTATGTATCCGAACTTATGGTTAGGTACAGGCTTAAGTCAACGTGATTTAATTGATGAATTAATCCAGTTAGCCTTACGTCGCCATGAAAGAAATAGCCAATTAAAAGTCGATTTTTAGTCGAATACGAATCATTATTTTGCTTTGCAATAGTGATTCGTATTTTATTTTGGACAAAATATGATATATTTAACTAGATATGATAAATAACGAGAAATGTATGGTAGGTGAAACATGAAAAATATTAAATTAATGGATGTAGTTAAAGCAGTACATGCGATTGACTACACCGCAGAAAATAGAGACATTGAAATTAATAACGTAGAATTCGATTCCCGCCAAATAACTTCTGGAAGCTTATTCGTTCCGCTAACTAGTGGAAAGACAGACGGCCATGAATATATCCAAAAAGCGATTGAGAATGGTGCTATCGCAACTTTTTGGTCTAAAGACCAAGCTGAGGCACCTTCGGAACAAATTGCCTGCATCTTTGTAGACGATACTTTAGAAGCGATGCAAGTCTTAGCGAAATACTACCGTGACATTCTAGATCCAATCGTGATTGGAATTACAGGAAGTAACGGAAAGACAACGACCAAAGATATGACAGCCAACGCGCTCATGGCAAAATACCAAGTGCATAAAACTCAAGGGAACTATAATAATGAGATTGGTTTACCTTATACGTTACTGCAAATGCCAGAAACAACTGAAGTTGTAGTGTGTGAAATGGGTATGAGTGGTTTCGGAGAAATTAAAGCTTTGAGTGAAATTGCCCAACCGGATATTGCAGTCATCACATTGATTGGCGAAAGTCATTTAGAGTTCTTAGGATCACGTGCAGGAATTGCTCAAGCCAAATTAGAGATTTTATCTGGCTTAAAAGAATCTGGTTTATTTATTTATCCAGGTGACGAGCCTTTAATACAAAGTGAGATGCCAGAATTAAATAAATCCATTGATACGCTAAGTATCGGCTTTGACGAGACCAGTGATGTTTATGCGAAAGAATTAATTGAAGAACAAAGTAAAACTTACTTTAAAACAAACTTAGACGAAAATGTTCTATGTATGATTCCGGTTATGGGAGCGTATAACGTATCAAACGCCTTAATTGCTTTAAGTATTGCTAAAAGCATTAATGTTCCAATTGAACAAGCGATCTTCCAATTGTCTCAGTTTAAATTAACGGCGAACCGTTTAGAATGGCTAGAGATGAAGAATGGCGCTCAACTATTAAATGACGCCTATAATGCGAGCCCAACATCGATGCGAGCAGTATTACAAGCTTATTCAACACTTCAAACAAAAGAGAACGGTCGTAAAATTGCTGTCCTAGGAGATATTCGCGAATTAGGTCCTCACAGTGAACAATTCCACCGTGAGATTGCGAAAGATATTGATTCACAAAATATCGATGTTGTTTACTTATTTGGCGAGCAAATGCAATATTTATACGAAGAATTAAAAGAAGTTTATGATGACACACATCTCATCTATGAACCAGAAAGCCATCAAAAACTCATTGAACAACTTGAGAATACGGTTACTTCTGATGATATGGTCTTAGTTAAGTCAAGTTTCGGTGTTGATTTATTAAAAGTTGTGACACACTTAACAAGTAAGGAAACGCAATCATAAACAAAATGGTTGTGACGTAAGGATTAACATGTTACACTAACAAAGGTTAAAGTGAAAATTTACAAAGCATCGCCTAATGACACATGCCCATTTCTTGATACTGAGTTGTGTCTAGGCGTTTTTTCTTTTTAAACAAACATATAACAAACAGGCAAAACAGAAAGAGGTAATACCTTAGTGAAATTTAATGAATTTAATTTAAAACCCGAACTAATCCATACTTTAGATGATATGGGGTTCGAGGAACCAACACCTATTCAACAACAAGCAATCCCACATGCACTAGAAGGACGCGACGTTATTGGTCAAGCTCAAACTGGTACTGGTAAAACAGCTGCATTTGGTCTTCCAATGTTGAATAAAATCCACAATAACAATAAAGGAATTCAAGGAATTGTTATTGCACCAACTCGTGAACTTGCAATCCAAGTTCAAGAAGAAATTTTCCGCTTAGGAAAAGATGTTCGCGCACGCGTATTCACTGTATACGGTGGAACATCCATTCAAAAACAAATCGAACGTATCAAACGTAATCACCCACAAATCATTGTAGGAACACCAGGACGTGTTCTAGATTTAATTAACCGTCGTGTCTTAAACTTAAAAGACATCGAGACAGTTATCTTAGACGAAGCAGATGAGATGTTAAACATGGGATTCATCGATGATATTAAAGCGATTATCCAAAAAACTCCTGCAACACGTCAAACACTATTATTCTCAGCAACAATGCCACCCGCAATTAAAAAATTAGGTGAGCAATTCTTAACTGACGCGATTCACGTTAAGATTGAAGCGAAAGAAATGACAGCTGATTTAATTGAACAATACTTTGTTAAATTAAAAGACAACGAAAAATTCGATGTCTTAACCCGCTTTATGGATGTACAAAATCCAGAGCAAGCCATCATCTTCTGTCGTACGAAAAAACGTGTTGACGAAGTTGGACGCGGATTAACTTTACGTGGTTACAACTCAGAATTAATTCACGGAGACGTAACACAACAAAAACGTTCAAGCGTAATTAACGAATTCCGTCAAGGACGCGTTGAAATCTTAGTCGCGACTGACGTTGCAGCCCGTGGTTTAGATATCTCTGGTGTGACACACGTTTATAACTATGATATTCCACAAGATCCAGAAAGTTATGTTCACCGTATCGGACGTACAGGACGTGCTGGTAAAGATGGTATGTCATTATCATTCGTTACACACAATGAAATGTCTTACTTAAAAACAATCGAGAACTTAACTCGTAAACAAATGAAACCATTAAGCCCGCCAACTTCAGAAGAAGTAGAGCACGGACAAGTTCAACAATTAGTTGACCAAATTAATGAGATTTTAGAATCGAATGAAGCGAACAAACACCGCAACACTGCGAAAATGTTATTAGCTCATTACGAAGCAAATGATTTAGTTTCTGCTTTATTAAAAGAAGTTTTATCAGAAAATAACGATGTTGAAGTTGTTATTTCTCCACAAAGACCATTACCAAATGCTGGGGGACAGAAATCTAAAAACAACAAAAAATACAACAGACGCCGTAGTAACAACCGTAATGACCGTGGTGGAAACAACCGTGGAAAACAAGGTTACAAAGGCAAACAAGGTAACAAAGGTAAACAACAAGGAAATAATTCTGATCGTAAAAGCAAAAACTTTAAAATCAAGTCCAAAAACGACTAATTAGCACATTCTATGAAATGTTTGTTAAAAAAGCACCAAATTCATTTTAACGGAATAAACTAAACACAGTTTATCCTTTTATTCAGCTTTTCTAATTTGGTAAAAGCTGACTTTTAACCAAAAAAATATATAAATAAAATAAGTAAAGCAATGGCGGAAGCTAACGCATTTTGCTGCAGAAGCCGTATGACACTATGTTCATACGGCTTTTAATGTATAATGAGATAAATATATAAATTCCAAAGGGAGAGCTAGAATGCAATTAGGGACAGATATAATAGAAATTGAGCGCATTGTAGAAGCTTCGGTGCGACAACCCCGTTTTGCGGCAAAGATTCTGACCGAACTTGAGTTAGAAATCTACAATAATTATTCGCAAGTCAGGCAAGCCAGCTTTTTAGCGGGGCGATTCAGTGCCAAAGAAGCCTATGGAAAAGCGTTAGGAACAGGCGTAGGGAGTAAATTAAAGTTCACCGATATCACGATTTTACCTGATGAACGAGGTGTGCCGGTGATTACGAACGCACCCTTTACTCACCCAGAAGCGAAAGTTTCCATAAGTCATTCACGCTTTCATGCGACAGCAACCGTGATTGTTGAATTGGATGATCATGTATTAAGAGACAGATTAAAAGAGTATTTTGTTAACAAGAAGGAGATAAATTAATGATAGATTATAGCGACCATAGACCCACACAAGCGATTGTTGATTTAACTGCAATCCGCCACAATATTCAATTGGTTGAAAGTCAGTTAAATGACGGCCAACAGATTTATGCCACTGTCAAAGCCAACGGTTACGGACACGGAGCTGTGCCAATAGCTCGCGCAGCACTTCAAGCTGGCGCAACTGGTTTAGCTGTTGCGACGGTTGATGAAGGAATTGAACTACGTAGCCACGGCTTCTCGCAAGTGCCCATTCTTATCTTAGGCTTGACAGATCCGCGTGGTATCGCTGAAATTTTACACTATAATTTAACCATTACAATTAGCCATTTAGATTTTTTCAAATTGGCGTATGAACAATTAGAAGAGACAAACCAATTAGGTTTATTTAATCTATCTAAATTAACGTTCCATCTGGCTTTAGATACAGGTATGGGGCGTATTGGCCTGCGTTCTGTTGAAGAAATCGAAGCGTTTAAAGCAGGCATTAAAGCCTATCCTTGGACAAATTGGGAAGGTGTCTTTACTCACTTCTCAACAGCTGGTGGTGGACCAGAGGAATATATTGAAGAGCAATATAATAAGTGGGTAGAATTAACTGAAGCTATTCCTGAAGAAGTTAAAGTGCGTCATATTGCCAACTCAGGTATGGGAATGTGGCATTTAGATTACCCAACTGATATTGTGCGTTTAGGGATTGCGATGTACGGAATCGACCCTAAAGATGATTTTGATAACCCAATCACTAAAGAATTGCGCCCAGCTTTACAATTAGTGTCAGAATTAATCTATGTGAAGAAAGTAGAGAAAGGCTCTAAAGTAAGCTATGGCGCTACGTATGAAGCAAGTGAAGATGAGTGGATTGGAACAATTCCAATTGGTTATGCGGATGGTTGGTTACGTCACTATAAAGGGATTTCTTTAAATGTTGACGGCCATGCTTGCCCAATTGTTGGGACAATTAATATGGATCAATTAATGATTCGCTTACCACGTGAATATCCTATTGGAACAAACGTTACTTTGATCGGAACGGATTATAAAGGGACAAACCATGCGTCAACAATCGCAAAAGAAGTTGGAACGATTGGTTATGAAATCCTAACGTCTATCGGTCCTCGAGTGACAAGAGTTTATTTAGACGATTCTTATTAAAATTTTCTAGGAGGCAAAATTATGTTAAAAGTAGCAAAATTAGTTGTCGGTCAAATTCAGGAAAATACGTATGTCGTCTATAATGAAGACAACAAAGCATTGGTTATTGATCCAGGTGATGATGCAGACCGTATTATCGCTTGGATAAAGGAAAATGGTTGGGAGCCCGAAGCGATTCTGATTACTCATACACATTTTGACCATGTCTTAGCAGTGGATTCAGTGCGTGACGAATTCGGTATTGAAGTATATGTCCATGAAATTGAATCGGAGACATTCCAAACTCCGAACCGTAATATGCAACCAAGTACAGTTGTAGTGAACCGTCCAGCGGATCATTTATGGACTGAACTTGGAGAACATACAGTCGGATCATTTACCTTTGACATTGCGTTGATTCCAGGTCATAGTCCCGGACATGTCGTGTACACATTCAAAGAAGATGGCTTTGTGATTTGTGGCGACACTGTATTTAACGGCTCGATTGGTCGAACAGATACACCTGGTGGCGATTTACAAACGTTATTAGTTGGAATTGCCCGTGATATCTTAACTTTACCTGGAGACTTTGTCTTATTCCCAGGACATGGCGGACCAACGACGGTATCACAAGAAATTCAATCGAATCCTTTCTTACAAGGCTTTAAAGCTTAGAAAAATTAAATAAGAGCAAGCAAAAAGTGTCCAGAGATCCTTGAAGATCTTTGGACACTTTTAATTTGTGCTGGGTGAATGGATGGGAGTGGAACTAGAGCCAAACGGGTGATCCATTTGTCTTGAGTTGACGCAACTAGAGCCGAATGGCGAATCCATTTGTCTTGAGTTGGCGCAACTAGAGCCGAATGGGTGATTCATTCGTCTTGAGTTACCGCAACTAGAGCCGAACGGCAAACTCATTTGTCTTGAGTTAGCGCAACTAGAGCCGAACGGCAAACTCATTTGACTTGAGTTTGCGAAAAACGTGCCCAACAGCACAGCCATCTAACTCAAGCGCTCTCTCAAATTTTCACTATCCTACAACGTAACCACATTGACATCGTATTTGCGGCGAGTCAAGTCATTAACTAGTGCACGGACTGACGATACATCCAAGTACTCTGGTAGCGTTACCATTAAGTAAGTGGACGTATCATAGGACGTTTTCTCAAAGGTAACGGCAGATTGAATATCTGCCTTACGATTCACAAGTCGAGCTAATTTGTTCAGCTCGCCTTTTTCCCCACGTGTTTGAATAGCAAGAACGTAACCTGACTTGTCTGCGACCCAAGCTTGAGCTAAGTAATTAATCATAACATCGTGTTGGATGACTCCCGTAAAGACATTTTCCTTGTCCAATACAGCAATAAAAGGTAAATCACGAATCGCAAAAATTAATTGGTAAAAGGTATCATTCTCGTGAACAACTCGCGTCGTGTTTTTAAGAAATTGAGTCACTTTTACTTGCGCAAGATCAGCATCTGGGTGATGAAATTTGTATTTATAAATATGATAACGGTAAATATTACCGCGGTATAATGTATTTGTAGCATCGACGACCGGCGCATTTCTTAAAGAATGCTGCTCTAAAATTTCGATCGCGTCGAGACAATTCATTGTTTCATTAATCGTCACAATATTGTCTTTATGATGCACGAGGTTTTTTATCATAAAGCGAAACTCCTTGTAGTAAAATAAACTGTATTTTGATAGATTCATATTAGCAAAATGCGATTCAGAATGCAAAGGTTTTCTAATTGTTTTTTAATATTAAATTAATGTTAAATCTGTGTTTCTCATTAGCACAACATATAATTGTAACATATATGAATAAAATTATCTAGTTTTTATTAGAATTATTATGCAATAGAAATATGTTAAAAACTATTCATATTTCATTCAGGAAGAAATAGAAAAGAACGCTGATTTTACAAGAAGATGAAGGTTAAACTTGATAAAAATTGCTTACATAAAAAAAGAGAGGAAAGACATGATTAATTCATCTTTTATTTCTTGCAATTTGTTCGTTTTTTTCTTATATTTATAAGTAAAGAAAAAAATTGAATTATTAAAAGGAGAGAAAATAATGGGTTCCTCGGGGTCCTTGTGGACACAAGTCATAGTAATTATAGTCTTGACGGCAATTAACGCGTTTTTCGCAGCAAGTGAAATTGCCTTCGTATCAGTCAACCAGTCAAAAATGAAAGCATTAGCAGAAGAAGGTAATAAGAAAGCTCAAAGGGTTTTGGAATTATTAGAGAATTCTGATGATTTCTTAGCAACTATTCAAGTTGCGATCACTTTAGCAGGATTCTTATCCAGTGCCTCTGCAGCGACTTCATTTGCTGACAGATTCTCAGCTTTGCTACCGACATTTCCTGGAGCAGCAACAGTTGCGATTGTTGTCGTTACGTTAATTTTGTCATATATTACTTTAGTGTTCGGTGAATTGTTTCCAAAACAAGTGGCATTACAAATGCCAGAAAAAATCGCCATGGGTACAAGTGGTATTATTGGAACGATTCAGAAAATTTTCCGTCCCTTTATTGCACTATTATCAGCTTCAACTGGATTATTACAGCGACTAACACCTCTTGATTTCTCAGAGAATGATGAAAAATTCACTCGTGATGAGATGAAAGTGTTAATGGCTGAAAGCCGAAAAGAAGGTTCTATTGATTTAGCTGAATTTTCAATGCTTCAAGGTGTCCTATCTTTAGATGATAAGATGGCTAGAGAAATCATGGTGCCGCGTACGGATACAATCATGGTTGATATTGAAGATGACTACGATGAGAATATTGAAGCGTTGCTAGGTACACCTTACTCACGAATTCCTATCTATGAAGGTGAAAAAGATAATGTTGTGGGTGTTGTTCATATGAAGAATTTATTGAAACACGCACGATCAGTTGGTTTTGATAATATTGATATTCTTGATATATCAAGTGAGCCACTATTTGTACCATCCACAGTCTTTGTTGATGATTTATTAGTTGAATTCCGACGTGAAGAAACTCACTTGGCTATACTGCGAGATGAGTATGGTGGGGTTGAAGGGATTGTTACATTAGAAGACGTGTTAGAAGAGATTGTTGGGGATATCGAAGATGAGACAGATATTTCAACAGCTGGTGACATACGTAAAATCGATGATAACAATTATTACGTGAATGGTATTTTACCAATTGATAAATTTAATCAGTATTTTGATGTTGAATTAGAAAATGATGAAGTAGATACAATTGCTGGTCTGATTATTTATCATCTAGGCTATGTGCCAGACGATGACGAGCGAATTGTTCTAAGAGCAAGTGATTATGTGATTACGACAAGCCATATTGATAACGGTCGAATTCGTGGAATTCACGTGGAATATGATGACGATCACAAAATTTCGAGTGATTATAACTTATACCATGACGTCACTGCAGATGCGAGTGATATAACAGTAGAAGAATTATTGGACTTAGACTCTGTAGAGAGTGACCAATAATCAAGTATGTCTAACGAACTTTCGGTACTCTTTGAGTCGGCCAGCTAGGACTGATCAAGCGCCAAAGTTCGTTTTTTTCTGGAGAATATTGAATAGAGGAGTAATAACATGTTAAACGAAATGATGCACCGCCCAATCGTGATGCAAAAAGTTGTTGACTTTATGCGTGAAGGCCAACTTGGCTTTGAGGGAGGACTTGGTGAGATTGAAGCTTACGCGAATGAATTAGGCATTCCGATTGTACCGCACGAAACAGCGAAGTTTCTTGATTTCTTTACTGCAACCATGCAACCAAGTCAAATTCTTGAAATCGGAACAGCCATCGGCTTCTCAGCAAGTTTAATGGCACAGCATTTACAAGCGGATGGGCATTTAACGACCATCGACCGCTATGAGAAAATGTATGAACGTGCCAAAGAAAACTTTAAAAAGATGGGGCTTGAAGACCGAATTACTTTAATTGAAGGAGACGCAGCGGATGTCTTACCAACCTTAGAAGGTTCATATGATTTAATCTTTATGGATAGTGCCAAAGCGAAATATATCGAATTTTATCCTGAATGTATGCGTCTACTTCGTCAAGGTGGCGTATTAATTATTGACGATGTATTTCAAGGTGGTACAGTATTAGATGATGAAGCAGAAATTCCAAAACGCGTTAGAAAAATTCATCGTAAATTAAATGAATTGTTTGATACTGTATTAAATGATAAATCAAACCGTTCAACACTCGTTCCACTTGGCGATGGCCTTTTAATGGTCAGAAAGGAAGCAGAATAAATGACACGTGATATTCAACTCGTAGCAATTGATTTAGATGGGACTTTACTAAGAGATGACAAATCTTTGTCGCAAGAAAATGTAGACGCGATTAAAGACGCGATTGAACAAGGTGTTCAAGTCGTTATTTGTACAGGACGTACGCTACCAAGTATTCAATATTTGTCTAAACAATTGCCACAAGGGCATGGCGACGAATATTTAATCTTACAAAATGGGGCAGTTATCCATCAGTTACCTGATTTAAATATTGTTCATGAAACAATATTAACTGAATCAGACCGTCAAGCAATTTACGATGTCTTTAAAGAGTACCGAAGTGAAGAAGTTCAAATGGTTGCCTTTGATCCAGATAAGCTGTATTTAGTTGATGATGAGACAGCGAATCCAACGGTTGTACAAGACGCTAAAACGCTAAGTACTGACATTACATTGGCAAAATTTGAAGAAGTTCTAAACTTAGAGACACTCTATAAAATCGTCGTCTTTGGTGGAGTTGAATTTATCGATGACTATTTAGAAAAAATTCCTAATGATTTATATGAACAAGTTCATATTGTCCGCTCTTTACCCGTTGCAATTGAATTTATTCCTAAATTAGCGAATAAAGCTAATGGTCTAAATGCTTTAATCCAACTATTAGATATTAAAGCTGAAAACATTATGACCATAGGGGACGAATTAAATGATTACGAAATGGTTAAAATGGCTGGTTTAGGAGTCGCAATGGAAAATGGCCATCCAGAAGTAAAAAGAGTGGCTGATGAGCTGACTTTAACGAATAATGAGAATGGAGTCGCACACGCGATTAGAAAATTTGTCACACAACCGCCACATAATAGTTAAGTAATATTTATACTTTATTCACATTTACATGCTAAAATATATATTTGAATGAGGTCTTGTTATTTAAAAGAACGAATATTAAATTTTTTGAGGTGAACAAATGAAAAAACTAATTATCTCTGTGGTATCGGTACTAGTCATCATAATTGTGGCATATAGTGCAGGTATCGGATATTATGCTGAGAAATTCCAAGCAAATACAACTTTTGGAAGTGTTGACATTAGTAATTTAACACTCCCTGAAGCGGAAGAAAAAATTCAAGAGGATATCTACAGCAAAACTTTCCAAATTACTGAGAACGGCCAAGAAGTTGGTTCGATTCAATTAGGTGAATTGGAACCAGAATTACAAACGGGTGAAGTTTTAACAAAAACTTACAATAGCCAAAACCCAAATGAGTGGATTACAGGTTACTTCCAATCTGAAAACCATGATGGTGGCTTAATGGAAACAATGAATTTAGACGAGCAAAAATTAAACAAACAATTAGCGAATCTAGGTTTAAGTAATGAAGACCGTACAGCGGCTCAAGATGCAACGATTGAATATACTGAAGCGCAAGGTTACTACGTTACTGAAGCGGAAGAAGGAAATCAATTAGATATTGATAAAGTTCAAGAATTAATTATGAACGGTGTTCAAAATGGTGAAGAATCAATCGAAATTAATTCAGCTTACTTAGAACCTGAAGTATCAAGTCATGACGAAAAAATCGATTCAGTCATGGAACAAATTGAAACAGCTAAAAACACCGAAATTAACCTTGAAATTGCTGGAAACAATGTCACAATTCCTCAAGAAACAATTGAAGAGTGGATTTACTTTGATTCAAATAACGATATTGTTTATGACCAAGAATTAATTTACGAATACCTTGGAACATTAAATGATGAATACGCAACTTATGACAAACCGCGTCAATTCCAAAGTACTTCAGAAGGTGAAGTAACGGTTGAACCCGGAACATTAGGTTGGTCCATTGACCGTGAATCAGAAACGCAAAACATTTTAGCTGATTTACAAGCTGGTGAGAATGTATCACGTCAACCAACTATTGTGGGGACGGGTTACAATACTGGAGGCAATGATATTGGGGATAGCTACGTTGAAGTCAGTGTTGACCACCAGACAATGTGGGTTTATGTTGATGGACAAATCGTAGTTGAAACACCTATCGTAACCGGACAAATCGGAACAGATACTGTACCAGGTGCTTACTCAATCTGGGATAAAGAAGAAGACACTGAATTAAAAGGATACAACCCTCGTACAGAGCGTGATTATGTACAACCCGTAAATTACTGGTTACCATTTGATGATACTGGTCAAGGTATCCATGATGCTGGTTGGCAAAGTAACTTTGGTGGAAACACTTATCAAGTATCAGGATCACTTGGATGTATTAATACACCACCTGATGTTATGGCAGATGTTTTTGCTCATGCATACGAAGGTATGCCCGTCCTTATCCATTAATCTTAAGGGCTTAAAAATGACTTTTTGAAAAAATTAGGTTAATATGCAAAGTAGGGGAATGAAATATTCGACTACTTTGCTTTTCTTATTTAATCATAAATAATTAAGAAAACCTTAATTTATTGTGACAATTTTGACTATATTTAATAAAACTGTATAATTAATACGATATATATTTAATTAATATTTGACCTACCTAAATATTAATCCTTTATGTAAGGAGGAAAACTATATGAAGAAGATACTTGTTGTCGACGACGAGAAGCCAATCTCGGATATCATTACATTTAATTTATCAAACGAAGGTTATGAAATTGTCACAAGTTTTGATGGCGAAGATGCAATCGAAAAATTTAAAGAAACAAAACCTGACCTCGTTATTTTAGATTTAATGTTACCTAAAAAAGATGGCTTGGAAGTGTGTCGAGAAATTAGAAAAGAAAGTGCTGTGCCGATTATTATGTTAACGGCAAAAGATTCTGAGATTGATAAAGTACTCGGTCTGGAATTAGGTGCTGACGACTATGTAACGAAACCATTCTCTAACCGCGAACTAATGGCTCGTGTAAAAGCGAACCTACGTCGTAACGCATTAAAAGAAGTTGATGAAGATGAAAATAATGCGAATGAAATCAAAGTAGGCGAATTAATTGTTCACCAAGATGCATACATTGCATCGAAATTAGGTAGAGAAATAGAACTGACTCACCGTGAGTTTGAATTACTTCACTACTTAGCGAAACATATTGGACAAGTCATGACCCGTGAACATTTACTAGAAACAGTATGGGGCTATGATTATTTTGGGGATGTCCGAACAGTGGACGTAACAATTAGACGATTACGTGAGAAAATCGAAGATCAACCAAGTCACCCGACGTATATTATTACCCGTCGTGGTGTTGGATACTTTTTAAAAAATCCTGAACAAGAATAATAAAATACAAGATAAAGTGCCTGCTATTTGCAGAAGGATTCCTTCGCGTAGCAGGCACTTCTTGTATACATAATAAGAACACAATGCTCTTGATTCAAAGTAAATTAAATGAGATTCTAGCTTGTAATTATAGTTAAAAATCAATAAACTGAATCTATATGTTTTTTAGAATTAAAATGTTTGAATTAAGGAGACACCAACATGTTATTATTGTGTTCAGAACTTAAAAATTTAGAAAGATTGGAGCAGATACGACGATGAAGCAAAGACCTTTTCGCTTTTTCCAATCAATATACTTTAAAATACCCTTACTATTTGTATTTATCTTAGTGATCACTTTCCAATTTATCGGAGTCATCTTTATTGACCAGTTAGAGACACAAACGGTAGATAATTTTAAAGTACAAATTAATACGCAAGCGGACTTTTTAGCGAATAATATTACACCGATATTATCGAATTCGGACCAAGAGTCACAAAGTGTACTCAACCAATTGCGTCAAACTTTAGAAACCTTTAGCTCAACGGCGCCTGCGCGTCTGGAGGTGATTAATAATGCGCAAACGATCATTGCGACGAATCAGGGTTTAGATCAAAGTTCGATTGGGAACCAAACAACAGATGCTGATGCGCGTAATGTCTTACTCTATCAGAATGAATTACGCAGTGAATACTCAGATCCAGAAACAGATGCACCGATTTACAAACTAATTAAACCTATCTTTGGAACAACGCAAACGACGTTACTCGGAGTGTTAGTCATTGAGGCTAATATGGAGCAAATTTATAGTCAGAATAATAATATTATTGACCTATTTCTCCAGTCCTCGATTTTAGCCGTAGGAGTCGCTTTATTGATTTCCTTTGTCTTAAGTCAAGGTTTAACTCGTCCGATAGAGAATATGCGACAACAAGCCTTACGTATTTCGGAAGGGGTCTATAATTACCCGGCCGAAGTGTACGGTTATGACGAGTTGGGTGAGTTAACGATGACCATTAATGAGTTAGCCGTCAAAGTAAAAGATGCCCAAGAATCGACCGAGTCAGAAAGACAACGTTTAGACGGAATTCTTCGTCACATGACCGATGGTGTGATTGGGACAGACCAACGAGGACGCGTCCTATTAGTAAATGACCGTGCCTTGCAATTGTTAAATATTCGTCAAGAACAAGCGATTGGTCATTCGATTTTAAGATTATTAAATATCGAATCGCAAATTGCTTTAAAAGGATTACTACAAAAAGATACTGAAGTTATGATTAATCACAGTGATAAAGGTGTAGATTCGATTTTAAAAGGTGAATTCTCGATTATTCGCCGTGAAACCGGCTTTGTGACAGGGGTTGTGTGTGTGTTAACGGACGTCACTGAACAAGAGAAGACCGAACAAGAACAACGCGATTTCGTATCGAATGTGTCGCATGAGTTGCGTACACCTTTAACAAGTATTAAAAGTTATAGTGAAGCCCTATCTGATGGTGCTTGGCGTGATGAGAAGATTGCGCCGCAATTCTTAGATGTGATTCAATCGGAAAGTAACCGTATGATTCGTATGATTGCGAACTTACTTGATTTATCTAAGATGGATGGGGGCCAGATTACCCTTCAGACCGACTATGTTGATTTGAAGCGAATTATTAATCACATTTTAGACCGGTTAGTTTTCACTTTAGAATCGGATTCAAACGCAGGGAACTATCATTTTGTCCGTGAATTTACAACGCGGGATATCTACGTCGATATTGACCAAGACCGAATGACTCAAGTGATTGATAACATCTTAAATAATGCCGTAAAATATTCACCCGATGGGGGAACGATTACAGTTAAAATTGAAGATAATCACCGCAGTGTCATTGTGCGTATTACCGATGAAGGGTTAGGGATTTCTAAGCAAGACGCTGAGAAATTATTTGACCGTTTCTACCGTGTGGATAAAGCACGCTCACGTGAACAAGGTGGGAGTGGACTTGGTCTTGCGATTTCCAAAGAGGTTATCGAATTACATGGCGGTTCAATTTGGGTAGATAGTGTTGAAGGGGAAGGCTCAACCTTTAACTTTGAATTACCTTATACCGAATTCACCGAGCTAGATGGAGAGTGGGGTTAATTGATGAGAAAACAAAATTCAGGGATTACAGTCGTGCTCGTTATATTAGTTGCGATTAGTTTCTTATTCTCATACTTTATTCTTTATGATATCAACACATTTGAAAGTATTATTGGCAATGAATCAACGCCGACCGAAGAAGAGATAGCGACTGAAACCATTCAATCAACCGCTAATTACTATTCACCGACTCGGTTAAGTTTCCAAGATGTTGTCTCAACGGATGAGTATATTATCCGATTAGGGCAACAATCTTACTTTATTCGTGACGAAGCAACCATCAATACGTTGCGTTCTTTAATTGAAAGTCGTCCAATCACTGTTGATGACGTCTCATATATGGAAGAACCACAAATACTGAATAACTTACTAGATATTGATCATTTGCAGCTTGAATTACCGACGCGTATTCCTTTAGGGGCATACACTCGGGTACTATCCATTGAAGACGATACGCCGACGGACGTCTTAATTGACCGAATTATTATTCCGCTGTCTTCACAAGAAGAGCGTGGTGTTTACTTAATTGATTCTGCAACAGAACGTGTGATTGAAGCAGAATTATCATCAAATTTAAGAAAAGATGAATTGCGTAATGCAGTGACTCTAGAAAATTCCGACTTAGTTGAAGTCATTCGTTATCAAGGGGCGGATAAACCAATTTACTTACCTGTTAATGATGTGTCCTTACAGTCACAGTTATTTACAATGGATGTCTTACCAGAGAATCTTTACGTCAGTGATTTATTTGATAATACGGGCTTTAATACGACCGAAGTCGCAAATAGTGATGACGATGAGGTATTCCGTTATCAAAACTATATTAATACTCTGGACGTCAACCGAACAACTCAACAATTTGAATTGACAATCAGTCGAGCAGATCCAAGTGATCCAAGAACGACAGTGGAGAAATCCCGTAATGCCTTTAGTATGGTGCAACAATTTGAGTATTGGGAAGGCGACATTCGTCTATTCTATGAAGAAAATAACTTTATTACCTTTAGACGTTACTATGAAGCTTTACCAATATTAACGAACTCAACGATGCCAGATTATGGAGCGAACACCGTTCAGATGCGTGGCGATTTGAGTGGGGATATCTTCCGTTACCGCCAACCGATGTTGACTTTTTATACACATATCGACACAGCGTCACAAGAGATTGAATTAATAAATCACGAAGGAATTTTAGAAGTACTTCAAGAACGTGGTTATACAGTGAACGCCTTTGAAGACATCTTTATGGGCTACGAGTGGCAAGAAGATATGGAAATGTTTAGAAAAGCAGAGCTCATTCCGACTTGGTTCTTCCAATTAAACGGTGAGCACTATACTTTAGAAGAAATTCAAAGCGACGACTTTGTGGATATTTGGAATAATCAAGTACTTGGTGAAGGGGGAGCTGACTAGTGGACTTTAAACGCATTCAAATCGTATTAGTGTTTTTCTTTCTAGTATTCGATATTTACTTACTATTCATGTTGTTTAATCGAGCTGAAGTAGCCAGTTTACCAACTGAAGAGATTGAGTTAACCATTGAAGAAAATCTATCAAATCGTGGCATTACTTTTGATGAATTGTTGACTGAAAAATATCAACTCCCATTCGTCGTATCAGAGACAAATAATCATCTTGCTGAAAATATTTCACAACTTGAAATCGAAGATGTATCTGTGAATCAAGAAGGCATGCTGACAGGAACTTTATCTGAACCGATGGATTTAGGACTTGGTTTAACAGCCGAGACAACAGGTTTTTCAACTGAACAGCGTCAAGCTCTTCAAGATATATTAGAAAACCCAGCCTTATTTATTTCAGGCGATGTTTACCGAAATGTTTGGTACGTCAATTCCGAACAAGTCATCTATGCCCGAATGACAGCTAATGATGGCAGTCCGATTGTGGACGGTACAGCTGAAATCCGAATTAATTTGGATGACAACTACATGATGACCGGCTATACACAAACGTTCCAAAGTAATATTACGGAACTTGACCGGGACCGGACTATCTTATCCGAACGCGAAGCCTTGGAAATTATCGATCGCCGGGTGGAAACTCTAATTCCTGACGACTCGACGATTCATTATTCGATCTTAGTTTATTATCGCCAGACGCAGCTCGATGGCTTAAACGTCTACTCACCTGCCTGGCAAATTGTGTATGACAATCCGAATGGCCGCTTTACTTTATTAGTTGACGGTATTCGAGGGAACACTGTTAACCGGAATCAGTTTAATTAGAGAGAACCGCTCGCCACAATTGTGGTGGAGCGGTTTTTTGCGCTTTTTGGGGGCGGGATTTAAAATGCAACTCAGGCCAAATGGCAGGTCGGTTCGTCTTGAGTTGACGCAACTCATGCCAAATGGGAGATCGGTTTGTCTTGAGTTGATGCAACTCGCGCCAAATGGCTGAACGGTTTGTCTTGAGTTCGCAAACTTTTTAAATAATCACCCGTATTACATTTTCAAAAAAGAGTCTTTCAAAAGTAATTCATGCTTTAGTGTGCGAATGCATCTTATACATGGTAAAATACTATTATAATGAATGGAAAGTAAGGTGAGCCAAATGAAGTTAAATCGTTTGAGCCGAAATATATTGAGCTTGTTACTTACGCTCTTTATTCTTGTGCCGCTGATGAATATTTCAACCGTGAGTGCCCAAGATATTAGTTTTGATATTACAGAAGCAGATATTACAGGACAAATTTCGTCGGATGGGGATGTGTCTTTTAAAGAAATCTATACATTTGATGTCGATTATATGAACGGAGCTTACCACAATATCGATTATGGGGGTTACAATCTAACCGATTATCGTGTCGGGATTTTAGATGAAGAAACCGGTGATATTAATTACCTCAATGAAAGTTTTAACGAAGCACCTGGAACGTTTAAAGTATCCGATAATGGTCAGATTTTTAGACTACAAGTATTTAATCCAGCAGAGGACGAGACGGTGCATTTTGTATTCGAATACACACTAGAAGAATTAATTACTAACTACAATGACACTGCCGAGATTAACCACATGATCGTTCCGGAAAATACGGATGATGACTTTGCGGTCGATGCAAGAATTTATTTACCCGGAAGTGTCTCAAACCCAGATGATTTCCGAGCGTGGGGTTATGGACCTTATAACGGAGAAATTCAGCCGGTCACTGAAGGCAATCAAAGTTACATCGATATCACAGTGCCAGACAATCCACCAAATCAATTCGTGGAAGTCAATGCAATCTTCCCAATCGCATTAACACCAAATAATCAAAATGTCGTTCAAGCAAATATGAAAGATGAGATTATTGAGCGGTCTGAAGCAACCGTCGAAGCAGATAGAGAGGCGCATGAAAGTTCACAACAACGTCGTTGGTTGTGGGTCATCTTAGCTTTAATTGGCTTCCCACTCGTGACTATCTTTGCTTGGGTGTATTACTTCCGTAATCATCGTAAACTAAATCCAAAGCCAGCGCATATCCCAGAACATGTCTATTCTCTACCAGAAGAGTTAACGCCAGCGATTATGGCAACAGCGGTTTTACGTGATAAGCCCATTGCGGATGACTTCTCGGCAACAATTATTGATTTAGCCCGTAAAGGATATATCAAAGTAGAAGAAGTCAGTCGAGAAAAACGCGGTCTTTTAAAACGCAAAAGCGCGTCAACCATTCGTGTATCGCCGGCTGAAGAAGAAGCTGACTTATTTGATTTACAAAAGCATGAACGCTATGTTTATGAATACTTACTTCCAAACAATGAACCGACAACACTCAGTCAAATCGAAGAAGATATTCAAAGTAATCGTAATACGAAAAAGCAAAAATACCGTAAATGGACACAGTTTGCTAATTACGTTGAAGTCAAAGGTGAACAAGTTAAAAATCAACCCAAAGAATATAATAATTCCGTTGGTTACGCTGTTCTAGCTGTTATTGCAAGTGTGATTATGTTATTTGTTTTACTATTTTTAACTTTAGATTCACCACTACAAGAACATATTATGCCGATTTTACTAGCCTTCGCAGTGAATTTGATTTTAGCCATTGTCATCTTATTATTGACGACACTTCGACCTATTCGAACTTACGAACAAGATAAGATGATTAAAGAGTGGAAAGGCTTTGCGAATATGTTAGATGATATAGGGAATTTCAACATGCGTGAAGTTGCTTCACTGCCTCTCTGGGAAGAGTTTTTAGTTTATGCGATTTCCTTAGATGTGGCAGATAAAGTGATTGAAGCCATGAATAAAGAATATGGTATGGAAGAATTGAGTCAGATGGCAATGCCAATGGTTATCTACAGTAACCCTTACTGGATTAACCAAGTTGTCAGACCATCCATTAGCCAATCCGTGACAAGTAGCGCTCCAGCACAAAGCAAATACTCTGGGTCGAATACGGGAGGTTTTGGTGGTGGCTTCTCTAGTGGGTCATCTGGAGGATCAGGTGGCGGTGGGGGAACCGGAGGTTTCTAAACCAAACTAGCCAAACATCTATCAGGCACATTTTGCTTGATAGATGTTTTTTTGTAAGCAATAAGCATTGCCAATCTCGAGTTGTAATGATAAGCTATCTAGTACGTTAAAATGAAAGTAAAGAGTGATTAAATGACTGAAATAATTATACCTGGATCGACGCCAGGTAAAGAAGAAAAGAAAAGTGTTCAAGACGCATTTGATACATTGCAATACTCCATTTTAGCAAGTGGAAGTAGTGGGAACTGTACTTATGTCGAATCGATGAATCACCGAATTATGATTGATGCCGGACTCAGCGGCAAGCGAATCGAAGCCCTATTTGCTCAAATTGACCGTCAGGTGAGCGATATTGATGCGATTCTCGTGACGCATGAGCACAAAGATCATATTCACGGTGTCGGCGTCCTATCGCGTAAATACAATATTCCAATCTATGCCAATGCTAAGACATGGAGCGCCATGGAAAATATGATCGGAAAAATCGCACCCGAGAACCGTCAATATATCGAACCAGATACACTTGTATCGATTGGTGATATTGATGTGTTAAGTTATGGTGTCAGCCATGATGCGATTCAACCACAATTTTATGCTTTTCAAAAAGGCAAAAAACATTTCGCGATGCTAACAGATACAGGTTACGTCAGCGACCGCTTACGCAGCCAACTAAAGAATCTTTCGGCTTACTTAATCGAGAGTAACCATGAGATTGAACTGCTACGCTACGGAAAATATCCTTGGTCTGTTAAACAAAGAATCTTAAGCGACAAAGGGCACTTAAGTAACGAAGACGGTGCCTTAGCGATGAAAGACTTAATCGGTAACAACACGACCGACATTTACCTAGGTCACTTAAGCCGTGACAACAATACAAAAGAATTTGCGATGGCTTCAATGGAAGATATCTTACGTTACAACAACTTTGCAGTAAACGAAGATTTCTTACTACACATGACCGATCCCGGCGAAGCAACCCCCTTAAAACGCCTATAAATGTATAAGCAACCCGTCTGAGTTAGCCAAAGCTAATAAAGATGGGTGTTTTTATATTGAAATTGTGATATGAGCTGGCTCACGCCAAATGAACTGTGATTTGTCTTAAGTTGCCTCTTCTCAAGCCAAACCGATCACCCATTTGGCTTAAGATACACCTAAAAAGTGTCACAGCACTCTTATATTAACGTGATGTCATAAAGATTAAGACAGCTTAAGATTATAATCCAAATTTTATTGATAATTTTTCATAAATGATTCATAAATGGTTGTTAAGATATAATATGTAATAAAATTAGAAAGGAAGATGCTAGTGAAAAAGAAAAACCAACAAACCGAAACTCAATCATTAAGCTTTTGGCGTAGTGTGTTCGGCGGAATTATGGGAACTGTCCTTGTATTATCATTAGTCAGTGTCCTAGGATTCGGCTTATTGAGTGATGATCAACCAACCGCATACTCGCAAGAAGACTTAATTGAATTCGAATCAACAATTACCCAAACAGTGCAAGATACACAGGAAGCTGTCGTATCAGTCGGAAACTACCAATCAGTTCAAACAAGTCCATTTGGCCAAAGAGGCTATGTTGAAGGGCAAGGATTACAACTGGAAGATATCCAACAAGAACCAATTCTAGTGGGAACAGGTAGTGGTGTTATTTATAAAGTTGATGGAGAGATAGCCTACGTTGTTACAAATAACCACGTTATTGATGGGCATGACTCTTTAGAAGTCACTTTAAATGACGGAACTCAAATCGAAGCAACCGAAGTAGGATCAGATGTGCTAAGTGACTTAGCAGTTTTACAAATCTCATCTGAAAGTGTTACTGATGTGATTGAATTTGCGAACTCTGATGAAATCCAAGTTGGTAGCATAGCAATTGCTATCGGATCACCTTTAGATTCAGCAACATTCGCCTCAACAGTAACGCAAGGGATTGTCTCAGGACTTAACCGTTCATTACCAATCGATACAGATGGTGATGGGGCAGAAGACTGGGAAATGACTTTACTACAAACGGATGCAGCGATTAACCCAGGTAACTCTGGTGGGGCTTTAGTTAATTCAAGTGGTCAGCTGATCGGAATTAACTCAAGTAAAATTGCTACATCGACCGTCGAAGGAATGGGCTTTGCTATCCCAAGTAACGATGTGACTCAAATCATCGAGCAACTTGAAGCCAATGGTGAAGTCATCCGTCCAGTACTCGGAACAACAACTGTTAACTTGAACTACTTTGCCCTTGAAACACGTGTTCAAGATTTAGGTTTAGCTGAAGACATGACTGACGGAGCTGTTGTTATTGATGTAGCAGCAAACTCATCAGCCGAAGCAGCAGGTATTGAACAATTCGATGTCATTACCGCAATCAATGACGAACCTGTTACTGATGGCCAAGTATTACGTCAATTACTCTATGAACACCAAGTTGGCGATACAATTACTCTAACAATTATCCGTGGTGGGGAAGAGCAACAAATTGATGTGACATTAGAAGCATCACCCACTACAAACACTCAACCAGCACAGTAACAATTCACAACGTTAAGTGAAATAAATTGAATAAACCTACCCATTATTTCAATTTTTCTCCTCAAGAACACTTTTCCTAAGCGTCAGTGAAACAAAGAAACGGTTTAGCATTCAGCTAGACCGTTTTTTTGCTTTGTAAAAACGAAGTTAAAGGATTCCGCTTGTGAATAAAAATAATGTGCACAAACATGCAAGCTTAAGTTATCAACAATTAAACAAGTTATCAACAGAAAACACCCCGATAATTGTGTATAACTGTCGAAAAGTGTGGATAAGTACATAAAATGAAATAAAATTACATCTCAGAGTGTGAATAAATAATAAAATGATGATAATTATGGGGTTTTCAACAGAAAAATGACTTATACACAGACTTATGCACAACCTGTTAGTGGATAAGTCGGTAAAACACCCATTATTTACTAAAAAACCGAAATGAATACCCAAAATTCAAAATAATTATCCTTTATAATTGTGGATAACTTTTTATAAAAACAAAAAACTCACTTCACAAAGTATGAAGTGAGTCTAAATCGTATTTACAGTTGACCAAGATAGTCAAATTTTTCAAACGTATGCGTATTCGCAATCCCAACTAAGATAACATCTTCTGGCAAAGGCTCAGCGATATTAATCCCAGTTAAGTTTTCCCCACGCTCGGATCGTTGTCCAATCAAGTTAATCTCGTATTTACGACGTAAGTCAAGATTTGTCAACAACTTCCCAATCCAAGCTTCAGGAATTTCAAATTCAATAATCGATGTATCATCATCCAAACGCAAGACTTCATCGATTTTATTTCGTAATATCTTAGATGCAAGACGGTGACCAGAGTCACGTTCCGGAGCCACAACTGCACTCACGCCCACTTCATATAAGACATCTTCAAACATCAAGCTACGAGCCTTCGCAACGATCTGCGGCACACCTAATTTCTTACAATGCATCACCGCTAGGACCGCACTTTCTAGGTGAGTCCCTGTTGCAATCACTACAACATCACAGTTATTAATCCCAACATTTCGAAGTAATTCAATATCTGTAAAGTCACCAATCGTCGCATTTGTCACTTGCTCTGAAATCTTTTGAACTTTAGCTGCGTCAGTATCGATGACAATCACTTCACATCCATACTCGCTCAACTCTGTAGCGACGCGCTCGCCGAAGATTCCTAGACCAAGCACACCTACAATTTTTTTCTTCATTTTGAACCCCTCTCATATTAACCAAGGAAAATATTCGTCTCTGCGTAATGTATTTCACGATTACGTCTTTGTAAAATACCTAACAGTAAGGTAATTGGCCCAACACGTCCGGCAATCATCAGAACAACCATGATGGACACCCCAAAAGGATTTAAGTAATCAATCGTATTAAAAGAAATCCCAGCCGAACCTAAAGCGTTCGCCGTCTCAAATAAAATATCTAACGACTCTAGATGAGGGTGAGTTAATAAAATCGCTCCATACCCAACAAATAATAAAATAACAAAGAATAAAACAATAATTACCGCTTGTTTCACTAAACGTGATGGAATAATTCGCTTGAAAGCAACGACGTGGTCATAACTTTGAATCTCAGATTTAAATAATAAGACTAAGATCGCAAAAGACGTCACTTTAATCCCACCAGCTGTCCCACCCGGCGCACCACCAATAATTGTCTGCACCATAGAACTTAATTTAGTAAAAGGATTTAATTCATAGTAATTCACTGATGTATAGCCTGCCGTACGCGTATTCGTTGTATTAAAGAACGCATTCAAAAGTTTCAAGCCTGGAGACATATCGCCAATCGAATTAGGATTTGACCATTCTGCCACTAGAAACAAGACCGTTCCTAACGCAATAATCGCCGCTGAAAAGCCCAAGACAATGCGAGTATGAACGGATAAATGTTGAAAAGCGAGCTTTAATGACCGCGGTCGGCTTTTAATATAACGTCCCACCCGTTCGGATAACTCAAACCAAACAGAGAAACCAATCCCACCTGAAACCACTAATAATGAAACAGTTAATAGAATCAATGGGTTGTTGTAAAAACCTTCCAAACTATCTGTGTATAAATTATGAAAACCCGAATTACTAAAAGACGAAATGGATAAGAACAAAGCGTTAAAAGCCCCTCTAACCAAACCGAAGCGAGGTACAAAATCATACATAATAATTAAAGCCCCGATAATTTCAGCAGAAATCGTAAATTTATAAATTGATAACAGAAAATCCACTAAATTACGGTTTGTATCCCGACTTAAAGACTGTTGAAGTAAATACTGGTCCTGCAAAGAAAGCCGTCGGTTAAGGTAGAAAATCCCAACGTTTAAGATCGTAATCACGCCCAGTCCACCGACTTGGATTAGTAAAAGAGCAACCACTTGCCCAGCTAAATTATACGTCTCAGCAATGGGTAAAGCCGCCATACCTGATACACAAACAAGCGAAATCGCTGTTAATAAATGATCAAAATAACCTACATCGGTAGAAGGCTGGTGAAAAATCGGAAGTGATAAAACCAAACTCCCAATGAATGCAACAAGCACAAAACTTAATGTTAATTGAAGAGAAGTCGAAATTTTTCGGTTCCCAATCGTAATGGCCAAACCTTATCGCTCCTTTCGATAATTAATTCAATGTAAATATCATACAAAATATATCTGATAAATGCTATGATAATTCAGACAAAGGAGTGAAGCAATGAATATCGAAGTGATTGTTGTTGGTAAACTGAAAGAAAAGTACTTAAAGATGGGTATTGCAGAATACTTAAAACGACTCGATGCTTACGCAAATGTAAAGGTTATTGAACTAGCCGATGAGCCCACGAAAGAGAATATGAGTCAAGCAGAGGAAGAGGCTGTCTTAGCGAAAGAAGCCGACCGAATTAAGGCCAAATTAGACCCTAGTCGCAAAGTTATTGTCCTAGCCATTGAAGGTAAGTTGATCTCATCAGAAGAGCTAGCAAGCCAGTTAAATGACTATGCAACCTATGGGCAGAGTAAAGTAACCTTTATTATTGGTGGTTCACTGGGACTACATAAATCATTAAAAAAATCGGCAGACTTATCCATCAGCTTCGGCCGTATAACATTACCTCATCAGTTAATGCGATTAGTGTTAGTAGAGCAAATCTACCGAGCCTTCCGGATTATGAAGGGGCATGCGTATCATAAATGATGATAAAAATTTCATATGTTTAGTAAATAAGAGTCTCTATTCAATCTCCTATATCCTCTAAAATCATCGGGGGTTAGGGGGATTTTTAGATAGCCTTAGTCGAAGTTTATGAGCCAATAGATGGGGAATTGTTAATCAAAAGTGTGAGGCCCGCTTATAAGAACCTGAACCAAAGAAAAAAGATCAAGCAACCAGTATAGTCGCTTGATCTTGATAATATTCTTCTTCAACCTTATTTGACAATGAGGTATTTATTTAAAATCCTATTTTGGCATGGGGATGGATCTTGCTTTAACTCATCACTGCTGTAAAGATTTTCTTGGCGAGGGTCGCAATAGAACTATCTGACCAGTAATCTGATAGGACGGTCAATATGTATTGACGCGAGCTTTCAACAATGGCTGTTGAGTGGTTATAATACGGCCACCAAGCCCCAATTTTCTGGAAGACATTGGTTGCTACTGTGTCTAACTTCGTTTTATCATAATCTGTACGATCTAAAGACAGCATTGCCTGCTGTTGTGGATGTTCATAAATATAAGCCATCACTTTATTGATTTCGCGCGGTATCATATTACGTGTATAGCTTGGCGCACCATATACTTCTTTCGTAAAGCGGTTGAAATCAGCTTTATCACGGTAACCTACATAATGCAGTAACATGTTACTACCTAAATTATCTGAATTGACAATCATACGATTCAAGACATCCCACAAGGTATACGTTTTATTCTGATAGTTCTCATATTGAATCGTTCCACTACCGCCCCAAGCATATGACTCCGCATAATTATAAATACTTGGTGTATACTTCAAGGGCATATCCCAAGATAGATTGCCTTTCTCAACTTGCTCCAGAGTGTAAGCAACTAGAACAATTTTCGGTATGGAGGCCCCATATATAGCTGTATCACCGTTTAAAGACGCCATTCTTAAGTCATCTTCGACTAAACTTTCATAGAAGACATGAATTGGCGAATTTTTATATTGGTTTAATACTGCTTGAACTGCCATATGAGTTCCCGTTAACGTCCCTTCTGGTAAATTAGGATCAGTTGGATTCGTTGGCGACGTTGGGGCCGTTTTAGTTGGATCCGTGACAATTAAACAATCGCCAGAATAAATATAATTTGAAGTCAAATTATTCCATGATTTTAATTTATTGACTGTGATATTGTTCTGATTAGCAATTAACCATAAGTATTCACCAGATTTAACCGTGTGGTATTTGGCTGCTGGCTTTGTGGGTTCAACAGGTTTTTCTGGTTCTTCGGGCTTAGTGGGTTCAGTTGGCTCTTTAGGTTCTTCAGGCTTAACTGGTTTTTTAGGTTCTGGCTTAACTGGAGTGGTTACTTGAGCTGGATCTGTTACGGCTAATTTATCACCTGCATAAATATAATTGCTAGTTAACTGGTTCCAAGATTTTAATTGATTCACTGTAATCCCGTGTTGAGTCGCAATTTTCCATAAATAGCCTCCAGACTTCACGGTGTAATAAGTTGTTGTCGGTGTCTCTGGAGTGGATGGATTAGGCGACGGTGTCTCGGGTTTTGTTTCGACTGGTTGCTCAGGCTGTGTCGGTGACGGTGTCGTACTCGTTTTCGATACAATAAAGCGATCGCCTGAGTAGTTGAGTTTTTAGATCTGTTTGCTTTTTTTTAAAAAAAAGTAATGACGACATTAAGATAACAGCATTTGTTCATTTTCTTGAATAACACCAAAAGCCACCAGCTCTCATAGAAATGTGAATGAGCACTGGTGACTTTTTTTGAGTTTTTCTATCTTAATTGGATCTTTATTCCATGACATCGATTCTTTACAGAATTTCCTTCCACAAAAAACAATTAGTCTCTTGCCTCGGCATGATCCCGGAAAGTTTCAGCCGCAGCTAAATTAAATTAACCCGGTCTGGTGCTATTATATAACCTAAACCAAATGTGATTGAAATATTGGATGTGGACAAATTGGAAGAGTAAAGATATTTATTTGAGTTGTTCCATTAATAAACGCCCACCCACTTCCAACTCAGTCAATGAACAACTTTTCAATTGAGCCACATAGGCTTGAATTCGTAAGATTTCATCAGGCCAAGATGGCGTACCATTGACCCACTCTAGGGCAGTAGGGCCATCGGTTTCAAATAATAACTGCTGTGTTGGAATAAGATTAATCAGCTGATCGGTCAAGGTTGAATGCCCTGCATCAACAGAAATCGTAAAGAAACAGCCTAGCTCTAAATAATCAGTCACCAAGTCCAAAGGACCACTATACCAGTGAATAATTTGACCATGTAATTGGTGCTTTTTTAGCAAGGCAAGTACTTCTTTTTCAGCTCCTTTTGTATGGATATTGCAGATTTTTTGGTGCTTTTTTGCCTCCGCTAGAAAGTATTCAAAAACTTCCAATTGACGAGGGTAAGCCGCTGTATCTTCTGCCCAGTGAAAGTCTAAACCAATTTCACCAATAAAATCACAATCCTGAATGTATGGTTCAATATTGTCTAAAGATGTAGTTGGGGTCACCTTCCAAGGATGAATTCCGAATCCCTTTAAGATGAGTGGATGGTCTGGAATGGATTGATAGTCAGACACCGACTCACTAACCGCTAAAGTTGTCATGTTTAAGCCTTCAATGTCCGCCAACGCCTTCTCCAGCGATGGATAATGACTGAGGTGATCATGGGCATTTATTCTCATGCCAATTCACCGACAAATAATTGCCGTGCTTGCCGGTATAGAAGCAATAAAGCTAGACCAGCAATTACTGTTGTGACAACGACAGACCCACCATTAAACACAAAGGAATAAAAGCCAACAGACCAACCTTCTGGAGCAAACCGGCCCCAATAATAAACCCCAGTAATAAAGTGCCAGAAGTAACGAGCTAGAGTCCCGATAAAAGTACTCAAAAAGATATAATAAGTTGCTTTCCTCTGATTTCCCGAAGCGGTTGCCTGTTGAAGTGCCGGAGCCACAAGTCCAGCTAGCCCATTAAAAGCAAAAGCTACCGGATAATCTAACACCACTTGCACAGGATGGATAATTGAAGCTCCACCTAGAATAATCGTCAGTAAACCCCATAAAAGCCCAGTAAAGATCCCTGCTTTCCATCCTCGACGCAGACAAAATAACGTAATGGGAATCGAGCCTAAAGCGATATCAAAGCCCGTTCCTTCGATAGGAAACAGTGAGATAATAAAGGCCAAAGTCGCAATCAACCCAGCCTCTATATAAACAGTTAACGAATTTTTTTGCATAAAAATACCCCCTTTGATACACAAAGGAGGCTTAAGTCTTCTTAAGTCTGCAATCCCTCCGCACGTACTAACGTGATCAGGTAATAAGAGTCCCGGCATACATCCAGTCTCAGTCACTCTAGTGACTCCCCTTTGCTTAGATGCTATCATAGCTCATTAAAAAAGCGGTGTCAACCCCGATGTTTTATAGCTCCCTCCAATTGATGATACATATAAAGATTGTGGCGTTTTCTATGGATAAATTAGTAAGATCCTTTTCTTTAATGATGAGATATTTAATTTGATGGATGATATGAATTTAAATGATGCCTACTTCAGGACAATTAATGAATCAATGGGGTTTACTGATATTGAACACTATTTGCTAAATAAAGGTGGGTACACAAGCTGATTGCATTCAAACCAGAGTCAACACTAAATACAGAAACAATAAGAATGTACGAAGCAAATCGAATGGAAGTCATCAGACAGTTTTCTTATGAAAGTGAGCGAAACTATACTTTGGACATGGTGTTGTCAATCAATGGCATTCCCATGGTTGCTTTGGAACTAAAAAACCAACTGACAGGACAAACTGTTGATGATGCAAAAAATCAGTACATCAAAAATAGAAATCCAAGAGAGAAGTGTTTTCAATCCAACAAACGCTTCTAGGTCTACTTTGCTGTTGATTTGTATGAGGCATGGATGACAACAAGACTAGCAAAAGAGAAAACTTACTTTCTTCCTTTAAATCAAGCTCACTGCTAGTTCGTGAAAATTCAAGTCCCTTACCACATCGTCCAAGGCGACCGCGATGTGATTACCTCAACCAAGCAACTCACTGCCATCCTTGAACAAGTAGATAATGACCACATAAGCCTTGAGATTATCCCCGACAATTCCCACTTCCCGAGTGTAGAGACCATACAGAAGTTGGTGGGGGAGTTTGAGTGAGTTGGGGAAATGGGCGGTGTTGTCGTATTTGGAAAATAGTAAGAAGGAGTGTATAAGGTGAATATTAAACCAATATCAGACCATAGAAATTACAGTCAGCTTCTTGAAGAAGTCTCAGTCGGGAATCCGGTCTATCTATCAAAAGATAACTGCCCAAAATACTTAATATTAGCTATTGAGGACTTCGAAGAAATTGAACGAACTAAAGCCACGTTGCTCTTACTTCTTGGATTACAAAGAGGTGAGCAGTCAGGAGATATAGATGGTTGGTTAGCTCATGAAAAAATGCGAAAAGAATTTGGGTCCTAGCTGCAACCAAAAACCCCTCACTTCACAGTGAGGGGTTTCTTTTATTACCTATCCTACTCCTCCGTCCCAAGAATTTGATTAATTTCTTGGCTATAGAGATCTGATTTTCCACCATAGATGGCTTGGATACCGTTTTTACACCAGTAGAGGTTGTAGACTTTATCATCTATTCTGTAGAAGATGCACTACAGAAACATTTAGGTAAATCCCTGTCTGATAGAAATGTAAATGTTCTGGATCCTTTTACAGGAACGGGGACATTCATTACTCGTCTTCTATGATCAGGAATAATTAAGAAAGAAGACTTGTTATATAAATACACTAATGAAATTTATGCGAATGAAATCGTGTTGTTGAGCTACTATATAGCCACAATTAATATTGAAGAAACATTCAAAGATGTAAGTGGTATAGAAGAATATCATCCATTTGAAGGAATTGTTTTAACCGATACGTTTGAATCAACTGAACTAGAAGAAATTCTTGATGATGACTTGTTTGATGATAATAATAGACGATTGCAAAAGCAATTAAACACTTCAGTGACTGTCATCATGGGAAATCCACCTTATTCTGTTGGACAATCTAATGCCAATGATAATAATAAAAATAAAAAATATGAAAATATAGATAGACGCATTGAGAATACATATTCAAAACATACAACTCCGGTATTAAAAAGGAGTCTTTATGATTCTTACATTAAGGCTTTCCGCTGGGCGTCTGATAGAATTGGAACCTATGGTGTTATAGGATTTGTGACTCCAAATTCTATTAATGATAAAGGTAGTATGGCTGGCTTTAAGAAGGTTATTAATGAAAAATTTAATCATATATATACATATAACCTGATTGGAGCTATCAAAGGGAAAATAGGAGATGATGCATTAAAAGAAGGTGGAAGTGTTTTCGATATTATGATAGGAACGGCAATAACGATATTAGTAAAAGATAATACCGATGAAAATACAGTTAATTATTTTGAGGTTGCTTCATATCAGAGTAAAGAAGAGAAATTAGAAAGTATTAAAACTTTACAATCAATTAATAATTGTTTATGGCAATATAAAAGTACAGAAGATTGCAACGAAAAAGTACATAGCCTAGCAATAAAAAAAGGCCTTGTTAGCCTCCCAATAATCCTCTAAAGTTTAAGTTACGACGCTTAACTTGGAGGTAGAAAAGGATGCTAACAATGACCGATATTAATACTATCAAAAATCTACGGAATAATCACGATAAATCAATTAATGAAATTGCTAATACATTAGATATTAATTGGCGTACTGCTAAAAAGTATGCCGATAATGCCATCCTCCCTGGAGAAAAGAGTACAAAAAAATCAGGGATGATGTACGATGAAGAATGGGGAGACATCGTCTCCTTGTGGTTAGAAGAAGACTATC
>NZ_JBHSHQ010000013.1:0-1017 GCF_042652985.1 Ruoffia tabacinasalis
GAATCTTATCGAGCAGAATCTGCAGAAAACTAATTGGCAAAAAGTGCCGATTTCTACTTGACGTTAACATCACCCTGGGGAACATTGGTATTTTCCTAATACTTGATTCAGTTTTGGGTCTACTTATCATAATTGTAGACCAATTGTTTTGTTTAGGAAATGTCATTGTTTTATTTTATATTGATTAGTTCATTTTCAAAATCAATATCATTCCACGTTAACGAACATAATTCAGATACCCTCAAACCTGTTCTTAAAAGAATATAAAACATTTGTGAAAATAACTTATCTTTACTCTTTTCTTTTTCGAACAAAAATTCAACAAACTTTTCTTACTATTCCTTAGTTAAAGATACTACTATCTTTTCTTTAAGCTTATATTGTTGGTTTATATCTTTTAATATACCAGAACATGGATTTTTATAAATTAAGTCATCATCTACGGCAAGCGAAAATACCTGGGATAGTACAGCTATTAATGTACGAATTGTTGACTTACTTTAGGTTTTTTCTTTAATAAACTCTATCATAAATCATTTTATATCTGACTATTTTATTTTTGAAATTTCCCATTCTCCCATATAATTTCTTATATGAGTATTATAAAGACCTATATAACAATCTTTAGATGTTGGGCGTAATCCTATTTTCGTAGAGAACCAGCTGTTATAAACCTGATTTAGCTTTACTCCCCTACCGCTACTTCGTATTCCCATTAGCATCTTCTTTTGCAACTGTTCCTCTTTTAATCTTAACTCCTGTAAAGTTTTAGCGTACAAATACTTTCTTTTGCCTTGATCATCAATCCATCTGTATTGATACCCATTTTTTCGTTCACTTTCCCTGTTTCTTAGGACTAAACCTTTTGAATTTTTTCTTCTTTTCATTCGACTTCCTCCAAAATATTTAAAGAAAGCTGATAATATCATTATAACTTTATATAGAGTTGTATATTGTATTTTAAAAAGGGGCCAAAATTTTAGGAATTGCAATTGAAAATGGGACCACCTGTCAGTG
>NZ_JBHSHQ010000014.1:0-1532 GCF_042652985.1 Ruoffia tabacinasalis
GAATCTTATCGAGCAGAATCTGCAGAAAACTAATTGGCAAAAAGTGCCGATTTCTACTTGACGTTAACATGTGGTTCAATTGAGTAAAGATATTCGCGAAATTGATGCTGAAATTGAAAAAAACGAGAAAGAATTACTTTCAATGATTGATGACTTTCAAGTGACGGATGAAACACGAGATATCATTCAAGCAATGAAAGAGGTGTTCCAATAATGGCTAAGGAAGAAAGAAGACAACCGGAACTTAGATTTAAAGGTTTTACGGACGATTGGGAACAGCGTAAGTTACAGAATATTTTAGAAGTAAATTCAGGGAAAGACTATAAGCATTTAAATGATGGGGATATTCCAGTATATGGAACAGGTGGATTAATGCTTCAAGTAAATGAGGCGTTATCTTATGATCAAGATGCAATTGGAATAGGTAGAAAAGGAACAATAGATAAACCGTTTCTTCTTAAATCACCATTTTGGACTGTTGATACATTATTTTATTGTATTCCAAAAATTAATAGTAATTTATTTTTTATATATGGTGTTTTTCAAAAGATAAATTGGAAGAAAATGGATGAATCGACTGGTGTACCTAGTCTTTCAAAAAATACAATTAATAATATTAGCATAAACATACCCACACTGAATGAACAGAATAGAATTGGAAAATTACTAATAGTTCTTGATAAATCACTTGCTCTTCATCAGCGTAAGCTTGATAATTTAATTAAATTAAAAAAAGCATACTTACAGCTTTTGCATCCTGATAAATCTCATAGGGTCCCTAAATTAAGATTTAATAATTTCTCAGAAGTATGGGAACAGCGAAAAGCTTCTGATATATTTGAATCAATATCAGATAAAAATCATGCTGACTTGCCCGTTCTTTCTGCATCACAAGAAAAGGGTATGATACTACGAAGTGAAATAGGCATAGATATTAAATACAATGAAAACAGTCTGAAAAATTATAAAAGAGTCTGCCCAGGACAATTTGTAATTCATTTACGTTCTTTTCAAGGAGGATTTGCTTATTCTAATGTTGAGGGAATAACTTCTCCTGCTTATACAATTTTAGATTTTAAGGAGAAAAATGAACATTATCCACTCTATTGGAGTTATTTATTAAATAGCCAAAATTTTATACAAAAACTTGAAACTATAACTTATGGAATTCGTGACGGTAGAACCATAAAATTTTCTGATTTTATTACACTGAGATTTAATATACCTAAAATAAAGGAACAAATTAAAATCGGAAATTTACTCCAAACTTTGGATAAAACTGTAGATTTTCAACAGAAAAACTTAGTTTCTTTAGAACAATTTAAAAAATCATTTTTACAATTGTTATTTGTATAATTACAGTTATTTATAAATTTAAAATCACAAATGAAACTACTTTAATATATACAAAAAGCCATTAAATCCTTGATAATAAATATTAGGATTTTTCCTAAAATATTCAGATAAAGTCCATATAATTGTGTAAAAGATAAAAGGCCATGTAACAGCCCTTTTGCGGTACAATGTTTTTA
>NZ_JBHSHQ010000015.1:0-33843 GCF_042652985.1 Ruoffia tabacinasalis
AACATTTTACACGAACCTGTTATGGGTTTCTTTATTTGTCGCACTTAATTTTACAATTCATCAAATAAAATAGAGTCTGCTATTTATTATTTTTGGGGGGCAAAAAAGATGGGAAATAATGCTGTAAGTAAACATAACTTACCGAAATTTGGTATTAGAGATAAAATAGGATACGCTGCGGGGGATTTAGCTAATAATCTAACCTTTACAATGGCAAGTAGCTTCCTAATGGTTTTTTACACAGAAGTGTTAGCGATTCCAGCCGCAATGGTAGGAACGTTGTTCGTTGTTTCTAGAATAGTAGATGCATTTACTGATGTTGGTATGGGGACCATCGTTGACCGTATGCCAGCGACAAAGAATGGTAAATTTAGACCATGGATTCGTCGTGTTGCGGGGCCAATTGCTATCGCGAGTTTCTTAATGTATCAAGCTGGTATGGCTGATGCATCATTAACTGCAAAAATTATTTATATGTATGCGACTTATATTTTATGGGGAAGTATTGCGTATACAGCAATTAATATACCTTATGGATCGATGGCATCTGCTATTACACCTGATCCAGCAGAACGTACAGAATTATCTGCATTTAGAACGATTGGAGCAACACTTGCACAATTATTTATTGGTGTTCTAGTTCCACTGTGTTCTATATGATTTGTTATAACTTTACAACAGAACGTGTTCAGATTGACAAGCCAATTGTTGAAGGCGAGAGTAGAGTATCATTAGTAACAACTTTGAAGAGTATTTTGACAAGTCGTTCATTGTTAGCGATTACTGGATCATCTATCTTCTTATTGATGACGATGATTTTAATGCAATCAATGTATAACTACTTATTCCCAAATTATTTTAGAAGTTCAACTGCGATTTCAATGATTAACTTTATTAATCCAATTGGAACAATTATCTTAGTGACACCTATTGCGTCGTATTTGGGTCGTAAGATTGGTAAAAAAGAAGCTGCAATTATTGGTATGACTATCGGGTCGGCTCTAAACTTAGTGTTATTCTTTATGAAAACCGATAGTGTTGTAGTATTTATTGCTCTATCTTCATTAGCATTTATGTCATTAAATATCTTTAACGTATTAGTTTGGGCAACAATTACTGATGTTATTGATGACTTAGAAGTAAAAAATCATAACCGTGATGATGGAACAGTATATGCTGTAAACTCATTTGCGCGTAAGATTGGTCAAGCTTTAGCAGGAGGATTAGCTGGTTGGGCATTAACATTTGTTGGATATGAATCAGGTGCAGCTCAACAAACTCCAGAAGTGTTAACAGGTATCTATAATATTTCAACCTTAGCACCTGCTCTAGGATTCTTCGCATGTGCAATGATTTTACTGTTCGTTTATCCGTTATCTAAACAAAGAACATTAGATAACCAACAAACGTTAAGCGAAAGAAGAAATGGTTAATTCAATTTAATAAATTTGTAAACGATTAAATATATAAGATAAAATGGCAACTTTTTTGAAAAGTTGCTATTTTATTAAATAAAATAAGGGTTAATTTTCCTATTAGGAAAGCATTAAGCTGTTGTATGATTAAATACAGAAGAAATAAGAATGTTCAGTTCATTTAATGATGTTGTTACGATATAATAAAATAGGAAGTTTCTTTTTAAGTTATATTGTTTCTAATTAAGAAAGTAGGGGTAAAATGGGGAAAGTGTTAGGGATTGGCGAATGTATGATCCGTCTATCATCACAACGAGGGCAACGACTATTGAATTCAACTCAGTTAGATTTGACATATGGTGGTGCAGAAGCAAATGTGATGGCCAATTTAGCACAACTGAATCATAAAACAAAATTCGCTTCAAAGATTCCTGACAATAGTATGTCACATAATCTAGTCCGCCACTTTAGAGGTATGGGTGTAGATTGTGATGATATTGTCTATGGTGGACATCGCTTAGGAAGTTATTTTGTTGAAGTAGGAACAGGGTTACGTCCATCTTCAGTGATTTATGATCGTGCTTATTCTTCTATATCAATGATGAAAGATATTGAATGGGAAATGGATGAATTATTCGAAGACGTAACGTTGCTTCATATTACAGGAGTTACGCTAGGATTATCGGAGAGATGGCATACTCTAGGCGTAGAGATAATCAAAGCTGCTAAAGAACGTGGTATTATTATAAGCTTTGATATGAATTATCGCCAGAAGATGTGGTCCCATGACGAAGCACGTGGGGTATACGAAGAAGTGTTGCCTTATGTAGATTTTTTAAATGCTGGAAAATTAGATGCGATTCATTTCATGGATATTGCTGAAGTAGAAGAAGAGCCGGGTTGCTGGCAATATTATATGAAACAAATTGCTGAGAAATATCCAAACATTAAATACTTATACGGAACGAATCGTCATATGATGACGCCGAATAGTTATGAAATGACTGGTTACATATGGGATACAGTGAATCAAGATGCTTATGAATCTAAAGAATATAGAATGGATACAGTGGTAGATCGTATCGGTGCAGGAGATAGCTTTGCGGCCAGTATTTTACACGGATTTATTGAGGAAAATCCTTTACAAGAAGTCGTTGAATTTGGGATGGCAGCTTCTGTGTTAAAACACACCGTGAGTGGTGATGTTAACCTATTCTCTTTATCAGAGATCGAAAATTTCATGGTCAATACATCGAATGTGATTCGATAAATAGAAATAATTTAAGTAGAAAGAACCAGTGCGAAGAGGCGAAAGTTGCTTCTTTGCACTGGTTTTGTATTTATTAATTTTCTTCGTCTTCATAATTGAATAGCTCTTCATCGTAGGTTCGCTCGTTGATAACAGCTTGACTATAAAAGTGGTAGAACTGATATTGAAGCCAAGCAGCTAGTACTCCTAATACACTACCAACAACAATACCTAATAGCCGTGCTTTAAGTAATTCTGGCCAAATATGCGGAGCACTGATTGTCATTTGTAGTAAGACCATATTTGTCACAAAAAAGATTCCAATGGAGTAGTTTCTAGGCATGTAGTATTCAACAATCATATAGAATATAACCACAATCGTAATCTTTGTTAATGCTGACATTGGAATTGATAATAATAGTACCGCTGTTAATAATCCACCTATCGTACCAATAATACGTTGGAAATTCCGACTAAGAATTTGAAGTAAGGTATTTCCTTGTAAAATTGCAGAACAAGAAACAACTACCCAACTATAAGAACCCATACCTAAGGCGATATTAATATAACTTGCAAAGAAAAGAGCTCCGGCATAATAGAAACTATCAACCATCACACGTGGATCGTTCTCAATTCGACTTCGAATATTAGGATTGAAGCGTAGAGACTGCTTAGGCATACCTTCTACTTTAAGAGTGATGTATCCCATAATAATAGATAGAACGACCCCAAAGATGACGTAAAGTGACATTGTTGGCATTTCCTTAAGTGGAATTGGGTTTGTTGAACCCACTGCAGCCACTAAGATAGCAAAGATATCGCCTGGTTTATCTATTTTGAATAATCTGAACAGTAGACGACTTGTAAAAGCGATAAAGCCAATCATTAGTGGGGGCAACCAAATGGATAATGTGGATATCATACCTAGGAAATGACTGATAATGATACATATTCCCACAAAAACCAATCGTTTCATGATGCGATTCTTTTCAGCAGGGGAATAGTGTAGAAAAGTAAAGACCCCTAGAGAACCCAAAGCATTGATTGTATAATTATTTAAAAGGTATCCTGTGATGTTCACTACTAAAATACAAATACCTGCCGATATTAAACGCATCTTACTATCGTTGGGCCGATTGTAGTGGACGATACTACGGAATAATTCTTGCACTAAACAACACTCCTTCATTAATAATAAATCAAAACAATTTCAGTGCATAAATGCTTGTCTATTTTCGGAAATATAAAATGTACATAATATTACTATTGTAACATGAAGTCGAGTAACTGAGCAGATTATAGAAAAAGAAAATTGCATTATTAATGTTTAATTGATACATTTTAATAAGAATAATGATGTAAGAAAGGTAAAATATGAACAAGATACTGATTGAACATACAAAATTTAATTATGAGGATATAAAGGAAGTTGAATCTGTCTTTATAAATAATTACCCCATCGTTTATATCTTATATAATCAAAGTGAAAATAAAACCCGACCGAAAGCTTATATAGGTCAAACAGTGCATGCACACCGACGAATGAAGCAACATCTTAAAGACAAAAAGCGTAAACAATTAACCGATACGTTGCTCATTGGTCATGCGCACTTTAACCAGTCTGCTACGTATAATATTGAAACAAATTTAATTAATTACTTTATAGCTGATGAGCAGTTTAGTCTACAGAATATCAGCCAAACAACCCAAACTCAAATGCATAATTATTACCAAAAAGAATATTATAATGAAGAACTATTTGAAAATCTGTGGGAAGCTTTAAGAGTCAATGGCATAGCCAAAAGCTCGACAGATGTCCTGAAAAATAAGGATATCTATAAGCTTTCACCTTTCAAAGAGTTATCACAGGAACAATTGGAGTTAAAGCAGGAAATATTAGATTTTTGTAGAAAGAATTTAAGTACAAAGGATCATCAGGTTTTTGTTATTCATGGGGAAGCTGGGACGGGTAAAAGCGTTATACTCTCTTCACTTTTTAATACAATTCAAGAATTATCAAAGGATAAATCATCCGTATTATATAAGACCGATAATTATTTGTTGGTTAATCATGGTGAGATGATTAAAACGTATCAAAATATCGCAAATAGTCTTCCACACTTGGCTAAGAACCGCTTTGAAAAGCCGACGAGCTTTGTAAATAAATACAAGGAAAAGCAAGCGGATATTGTCTTAGTAGATGAAGCTCATCTTCTATTATCAAACAAAGATGCCTTCAATAACTTTAATTATCAAAATCACCTTGAAGAAATTATCAAACGGTCCAAAATTACCATTGTGATATTCGATGATAAACAAGTTTTGCGAATGAAGAACCATTGGGATCGTGATCGGTTAAGTGAGATGTTGGATGGCTATCAATCTCACGAATCAATTCCGTATGCTAGCTTCCCCGGAAATCATTCATTGGATAGACAGTTTTGTTCAAAAACAAGTTTTACACTTACCAGCGAATACGGAGAACTTTGACTTGAGAATCATGAAGAGTGCCAATGAATTGAAAGAATATATAAGAGAAGCGAATATAATGATGGGCTTGTCCCGCATTGTCTCGACCTTCGATTACTTACATAAAAAAGATGGATCGACTTATTATGTCGATGAAGAAGGGTTAAATATGCCTTGGAATACGACAGATTCCAGTATTACATGGGCAGAGCGACCGGAGACGATTGATGAAGTGGGATCAATCTATACTGTGCAAGGCTTTGATTTAAATTTTGTCGGTGTAGTACTTGGCCCTTCTGTTGATTATGATGAGGAAAAGAAAGAACTCGTTATTGCTGTCGAAAAATATAAAGATACAGGCGCTTTTAGTGGTGGTAATCGTTTTAGCGATATAAATGAGAGAAATAACCATAAAGAACACATTATCCTAAATTCGATTAATGTCTTAATGAAGCGTGGAGTGTATGGTTTGGCAATATATGCAGTCAATGAAAAGCTTCGAAATAAACTACTAAAACTACAAGAAGAAAGAGATGAATTAAATGAATAGTATAGACCGAGTCAATCAATTTCGTGATGAGCGCAACTGGCGTCAGTTTCACAATGAGAAAGATTTAGCTTTATCAATTACCTTAGAAGCGTCTGAGTTGTTAGAAGTATTCCAATGGAAAACAGCCGAAGAAGGTATTAAAGATATCGAGCAGATCAAAGATGAATTAGCGGATGTTTTAATCTACAGTTATATGTTAGCTGATAACCTTAATTTAGACATTGATGAATTAATTGAGCGAAAGTTAATTAAGAATAATGAAAAATACCCAGTAGCTAAGAGTAAAGATAAGAAGGATAAGTATACTGAATTGTAGTTAATGGATAAACTGATTTTGATGAAGCATTTGTTCGTTCGGTGTTAAGTAACTTGGGGTTTAATAAAATCCAACTTCAGACCCCATTAAAACAATTAAGTGGAGGAGAAGCGACTCGTGTCGCGATGGCAGAGATGTTTATTAAACCAACAAATGTCTTGGTCTTAGACGAACCTACGAACTTTATAGATGTCTTTACAATTGAGGCACTTGAGGTATTTCTTAAAAACTATCCTGGAACGGTTATATTCACATCACATGATGACAAATTTGTTAATCGTGTGGCTCAACAAATCTATAAAATTGACAATCAAACACTTCATCATATACTTTAAATGAGGTTCCATTGAGTAAACGAAAAGATTATGACTACTTTATAAGTGAAATATAATCTAAATGAGAAGGTTTTCGTAGTAAAATAGTAAGTTATAGGGGAGTGGGTGAAGATGATGAAAATGAAGACATTAATTAAATTAGCTTTAACTTTTTCTGGCATCGCTGTCGCAAGTAAAGCCTTTGATACGTCGATTCAGATTAAAAAATATCATGTAAAGAGCAGTAAAGTACATGATAATATTCGGATTCTATTCTTGAGTGACTTACATAATAATCAGTTTGGTGAAAAGCAAACAACATTAATTGAACACATTGCTGAACAAAAACCCGATATTGTGCTTTTAGGCGGAGATATCTATGATTATGTTGGTGATGTTCATCCAGCAACAGTGTTATTAGACTGGTTAGGGCGTCATTATCCGACATTCTATGTAACGGGTAACCATGAATTACGAATGAAGCACCTTACAGGCTTTAAACGCTTAATCCGAGAGATGAATATTCAAGTGCTTGAAGGTGATAGTGTAGAAGTGCCAATTGGAAAGACAAGTGTAATTATTAACGGTGTGGATGATGCGCAAAATAAACGCTTATTCAGCAAGCAATTGAAGCGAGTTGGTAAGAATCTGGACACTAGATACGTTAATGTATTAATTAGTCATCGCCCTGAACAAGTTGAACGTTATGAAAAATATCCATTTGATCTCATTTTATCAGGACACGCACACGGTGGACAATTCCGTGTACCTGGTTTAATTAATGGTCTATATTCACCACAACAAGGCATCTTTCCAAAGTATGCTGGTGGAGAATATGAGTTAGCGAATGGGTCAAAAATGATTGTGAGCCGTGGTTTAATGGTTCAAAATCAACAATTTCCAAGAATCTTCAACCCACCTGAAATTGTAGTTGTCGATTTACATTGATAATAACGTCTAAAGCTTAGCCATATACAAAATGGCTAAGCTTTTTTATGTTTTACTATGGTAAACTATAAGTAAGACTGACGCATTTATTATATAAAGGAGATCAATATGAATTGGAAAAATGTTGGCGTGAGTATTCTACTGAGCTCACTGACTTTACTTCCTATATTTTATTACTATTTGTATGCAAATCTACGATTAAATGAAATGGATAATGCGTATCGAATTATTGTTATGATTCTGGGGTTTTTTCTGATTATTCACTCAGCTATCTTGAATCAACAACGTCCATATTTGCCAAAAGCATTATTTACTCGACAAACATTAGTCACAACTGAAGATGTAGAAGGCTTCTTTACAAGACTTCTAAAGAGCTATTTAGGTAAACCTTTAATTTGGGGAGGAATTTCCGGGTTATTACTGTCCTACCTTAGCCCGATTAATTATACATTTATTTTCGTCACAATAACTGTAATGCTCATTGACCGAACAATTGACGGAGAACAGAATATACGTCGTTATAATCAAGGGGAATTTAGAGAGTAGCTATAGTTAAATGAGGCAGGTTAAACATTTATAAACCAAACGAAAAAGCATGATTGAATAGGTAGTAGGTTATAAACCTTATCCTTTCGACCATGCTTTTTATGTTTTGGGGTTAGCTGGTAGAATGAGTAATAAGGCACTGTTACCTATCATATGAAAACTGGTATGGTAGTCAATCCACCGTTACCCAATCATTTCGATATATTTGATACTGGTAGGATGATAAAGCCAATTCTTCTAGCAAAAACGATTAACCGGAAGAATGTAAAATATGGTTTCAGTTAACTTTATGCAATCCGATAACGCTGCTACATTCAAAAAAGGCATGACCAAGTTGGAGGGAGAGTCCCGCGCTAACTTGGTCATGGCTTAAATTATGTCATACTTTTACTGAAAGGTTCTATTATTCGCTTGATTCTTCAGAAGACTCTTCTGGTGCTTCTTCTGAATCAATTGAACTTTCTTCATCTGATGATTGGTCAGATTCTGCTTCATAAAATTCACTATCTTCTAATGGTGCAAAGATAACTGCTGCAGCTTGACGATCTCCAGCATCACCTGTTGGTTGAGTCTCATAATCATCTGCTTCTGTATGGATAATTAAAGTTGTTCCATCCGTTGAATTCAATGTGTTTTCACCTTCAGGATCTAGGGTTACATCAGGAATTTCAATGGTTTCACTCACGGTTCCATCTTCTCCAACCATTAAGTTTGGTAAGTCTCCAGCATGAGGACCTGTTTCTGAGTCGGTTCCATGTTCAACATCAGTAGGGTTGAAGTGGCTTCCTGCATCTTCAAATGTTGGAGCTGTTGCTAAACCAACTTCGTGAATATGCATACCAAATTCACCTTCTTCAAGACCTTCTAACTCTAATTCTACAGTAACTAATCCTTCTTGGTCTTCTCTGAACGTTGCTGTACCGATCACTTCTTCGTCTGAATTAATTACGTCTGTTTCAACTTCAAATGCATATTCTTCAGTTGACTCAGCTGATTCTTCAGTTGTTGCTTCTGACTCTGCTCCTTCAGTCGTTTCAACCGATTCAGTTGTTTCAACACTATCTGAGCTTTCTTCTGCAAAAATTGTCATAGTAGAAGGGTTGAATGCACTTAATAGTAAACCTGCACTTGTAAGTGTCACTAGTTTTTTAAAATTTTTCATGATATCAATCTCCCTTTTCTTATCTTATACACATGCTAACACGTTAAAAAATCACTGTCACTTAATATGCATTTGTATATTAAGTGGCAGTAAAATGACCTTTGTTGCAAATAAATAACATTACTTAGGGACAAAAAGCAACCTTAAATAATGTTGGTTAATTGATTAAATATTATTATACTTAGTATATAAAAGTTCAAAGGCTTTTCGAAAAGCTGTTTCATCAGCGAGTATCTCATGAACTGTTTTTAAGTTTTGGACGTTAGGTTCATAGCCTAACCATAATTTGATTCGACCAGAAGGGCCGTACTTTTCCTTCATATGGGCGTATACTTGTTGGAAAGTATCTTCTTTAACGTAGTCAGGATAGTGATCTAAACTATATAGAATGGTTCGACTCAATAATCTTTCAAAGTTAATATCACGGTCCGCTTCAGAAATAATCTTGCCATAAAGTGAACGGGGTTCATAAGGTAAAGATGCTCGGTGATCTTCTGCTGCTTGGCCAATCGTCTTAATTTCATTATCATTAAAAAATGTTTTTAAGACAAAGTCAGCTTCGATAATTTTACGAGAAGATGATTCATGTCCTTGACGGCCAAACTTTAAACCAATATCGTGATAAGCTGCGACGGCATAGACGATGTCTAGATTTACATCATAATTTTTTGCGATGTCCAAACTATTCTCAATTACTTGATACACATGATCTGGTTGATGAGCGCCATCATAGGCTTTGTACTGAGGAATTATTTTCGATTCAATATACTCAACTAATTTTTGATTTATCATTTTAACACCTCATTGATATTTTTGTTAGTATAACATAATTAGAATTAAATGTGCTAAAATTAGAATTAATTAAAAAATAGGGGAAATAAGATGAAGATAGAAGCAAGAGATACCTTAGATAATGCGACAATAATGCAAATTAATGACTTAGAAGCACTAGTTCAGGTGCATGACGGAACATATCATGATATTTATTTAGATAATCGCTTTAATTTTGACCAAAGGATGCCCGCATTTTTATTTGCTTGGCTTGAGAATATATTGGTTGGTTTTCTATCCATATATGCTGATAATCTTGAAGAAGCTGAGTTATCGGTGATTGTGCACCCAGCTTATAGACGTCAAGGTATTGCAACAGCCTTAATTGACCAAGCTAAAGAGATTATTAAAACTTTCCATATTACTGATATTTCTTACATAAGTGAGCGACGTTTTATTGAATCGAAGAAGTATCTTCAGGAGACGTATCAAATCGACTGGCACGAGACAGAATATTTGATGGAAGCTAAAGAAATGTTTGAGCAAGAATACCCAGAAGCAACTGTCCAAGTGCGAAAAGCAGTGATGACTGATGCGAGAAGTATCGCTTCATTTCAAGCAAAAGCGTTTGAGAGTTCTTTTCAAGAAGCGATGACCTATGCAGAAGGCAGTATTGGTGAAGATGATCATGATATCTTTGTATTCTTGAATCAGGACGAAGACATTATTGGCTCAAGTTCTGTGAACACAACAGCAGAATATTATTATCTCTTTGGTTTAGCCGTAGACCCAAATTATCAAGGACAAGGCTTTGGAACGCAAGGTATTTACCAAATGATGAAGCAGTTAAGTGCAGAAGATAAACGTCCATTTCGCTTATCGGTAGAAAAAGAAAATGAACATGCTAAGCATTTGTATCAAAAGAATGGCTTTAAAGTAATATCAGAAGTCGTTTATTTAAATGAATAACGGAGGGACTTTATGGAATTATGGGATTTATTTGATCGGAGTGGAAACATCGTTAGTACGAATCATGAACGAGGAGAGACGATTCCTGAAGGCACCTATCATAAGATTGTGAATATTATTGTGCAGCATGTTGATGGGGATTATCTTATAATGAAGCGATCGGACGATAAAGAAAGTCGTGCAGGTGAATATGAGTTAACTGCTGGTGGCAGTACAATCAAAGGTGAAGACTTTCGCGAGGGTGCTTGGCGAGAACTATATGAAGAAACGGGCATCAAAGCAGATATACTTCATGAGTTGACACCGGTGATTATTCGAGAAGAGAAACGGTTTTTACAACAAAATTTCTTTTGTCTAACTAATGTGGATAAAAACGCTATTCAATTACAAGCAGGAGAGACTCAAGGATTCCAATGGCTGAGTGAAGATGAAGTCTTAGCTATATCAAATACAGACAGTTTAGTCCGTTTATCTAATGAGGTCATAGAGCGAATTAAACAAATCAAATTTAAGCACTATGATTTAACTTAGGAATGTCACAATAACGTCATAAACTTCAAGTAAACTTCACACCCTTTTTCTTAAAACATTGCTATAATTGAATTAAGAAGCAATGAGGAGGGATTGGATGAGACGTATTCGAGATATTGGTTTAGCTTTGTTATGTACGATTGCTATTGTGAATGTTACAACGTTTGATCAACCGGTGATGCTAGAACAACCTGAATTTATATTAGCCCAAGAATTAAATGAGTTTGAAGGGATTCCAGAAGAAATTCAAGGAGTTTGGTCTTATGAAGGTGATATGACAAGTCAATCCGCTATCTTACGCGGGAATCAAATGGTCATTACTGACGAATATAATGGATCAGTCTACTATACAATTGATGTGACGCAAGTTGAAGAGAACTTCGAAGTCGATGGAATTGAAGATAATGACAACCGTACGCTATATATACTAAATACAAATTTAAATGATTACTCAATGCGTTACGGCGAAGAAGAAGCGACAATGACGACAGATAGTTTCTACTTTGTTTATGATGAGAATGAAGATATTCTAATCCCTCAACCAGAGGTAAGTTTTAACCGTAATGCTGAAGAAGAATTAGCATTTATTATCCAAGATAATATTGTTCAGGAACAGCCGATTAATCGTGAGCAATTACGTGAAGTTGATGCAGAATTCCTTGTTAACCAATACCACTCACATCAAGAAGTAGGTAGTGAGAATATTTATCTAGAACTGTACCGTGACATTGCGAATGAATATCCAGATTTAAATCTTTTACGTAATGAAGACTACGAAGCTTATCGTGATATCAGTTCAACAATCATTAATCACTCGGAGCTAACTTATGCAAGATTGAATCAAGCAGGTGCAGATAATGTATTGTCCCTTTATCAAGAAGCTGAAACAAATGATGCAAGTGATGAGGATTTAGTCAAAGAAATGTATCCAAGAATTGAAGCAGAAATCCAAGCTTATCATGACAGACAATTAACATATGAAAACTCATTGAGATATGGTGAGGAATCATAAAAATATAATCCCTTAGAGCCTAGGAGCTTTAAGGGATTATTTATTGCGTTTAATTAAAGTGGTTAAACTGATGAATGTAGTGATTAAAGTGATTAAACGGTTTAAACGCCTTGTTGAACACCTTCAATTGCGAGTAATTTTTTCTTTACATCGATGCCGCCACTGTATCCAGTTAAAGAACCATTTTTTCCAATGATACGGTGACAAGGAATAACAATAGAGATGGGGTTACGTCCGATGGCTCCCCCAACCGCTCGGACAGCTTTAGGATTATTAATTCCATCAGCAATCGCACCGTAATGACGCGTTTGACCAAAAGGAATCGTGAGTAAAGCCTGCCATACGGCCTGTTGAAAGGGTGTCCCGCTTTGAATATCTAAGTCGAGATGAAACTCTTTGCGTGAACCCTCGGTATATTCTTCGAGTTGCTTGATGGAACCAGCATTCATCGATGCATCTTCTTGGAGATCAAAGTCTTTAAAGTGCTTCTTTAGTGGTATGAGACTTCCGTCGTCAGGACTCACATACGCTAAGCCCTTTTCTGTTGAAGCAATCGTGTATAAGCGATCGAACATTGGAAGAAAAGTATAGTATATAATAGTGTTCAAAGTAAACTTCCTTTCTATATAATAACCCTTTTATTTGTATCTCTATTATAACTCTTTAAGAATCATATTGAAATGAATGATAATTCATACCAGTCTATGTTAAAATAATGACTAAAAGGAAATTTCTCCTTAGATATCATTGCATAGAACTAGCATTTAAGTTAAAGTATACATGGCGTGAAACATAGGTTTGTTTCACAAAAGGACTTATTTAAAAGGAGACGGTTATGACAGTCGAAGAATTTATCCAGGCCCTGAATGAAAAGGGCATTCAATTAACTGAACAACAGATTAATCAGTTTGAACAGTATTACCACCTGTTAGTCGAGTGGAATAATAAGATTAATCTAACGGCAATCACTGATATGCCAGATGTGTATTTAAAACACTTCTATGATTCATTAATGCCATTATGGATGGCACCAGATTATTTTAAAGAGAATGCTACTTTATGTGATGTTGGCGCAGGCGCAGGCTTTCCAAGTATTCCAATGAAGATTGTACGCCCTGATCTAGACATTACGATTGTAGATTCATTGAATAAACGTATTACATTTTTAAATCTTTTAGCAGAGGAATTAAACTTAACAGGCGTTAAGGCTGTTCATGGTCGTGCAGAAGAAGTTGGACAAGACAAAGCCTACCGCGAACAATTCGATATCGTCACAGCAAGAGCTGTGGCTGCTTTAAACGTCTTAAGTGAATTGTGTTTACCGCTAGCTAAAAAAGGTGGGTACTTCATCGCTTTGAAAGCACAGAGAGCTGATGAAGAAATTGTTAAAGCGAAGAAAGCGATCGCAACACTTGGAGCGAAGTTTGAAGAGCAAATTAGCGAGATGCTACCCATCGAAGAAAGTGAACGCGAAATCTTAGTGATTCGAAAAACTTTAGAAACACCGAAGAAATATCCAAGACGTCCAGGTAAACCAGCCAAACAACCGTTATAACAAGGAGGAGATCGCATGAGTAAAATGATTGCAGTCGGTAATCAAAAAGGTGGTGTTGGTAAAACAACCACAACAGTTAACCTAGGAGCTGCTTTAGCAACTTTAGGTAAAAAAGTACTAATCATTGATTCTGATTCGCAAGGAAATGCGACGAGTGGTCTTGGGGTAGAAAGAAGCGCATTAGATGCAAGCTTATATGAAGTACTCATTGATCAAATTCCAATTCAAGATGTCATCGTTGAAACAAGTCAAGATAACTTATGGATTGTACCGTCAAACATTCAACTTGCAGCTGCAGAGTTAGAATTAGTAAATATCGAGAACCGCGAGTCACGCTTGAAAGAAGCTGTAGCACCGATTCGTAAAAATTATGACTATATTTTAATCGATTGTCCACCTTCATTAGGCCAATTATCAATCAATGCTTTTACCGCAAGTGATACAATTTTAATTCCAGTACAAGCTGAATACTATGCGCTGGAAGGTTTAACTCAATTATTAAATACCATTCGCTTAGTTCAAAAAACTTATAATCGCAGTTTCCGTATCGAGGGCGTATTAATTACAATGCTTGATGCAAGAACGAATTTAGGCTTTGAAGTGATGGATGAAGTTCGTAAGTATTTCCATGAAAAAGTCTACCGCACAGTCATTCCAAGAAATATCCGCTTATCAGAAGCACCTTCTTATGGGCAATCAGTCATTGAATATGATTCTCGCTCAAGAGGTGCGGAGATGTATGTTGAACTGGCAAAGGAAGTGATTAGTAATGGCGAATAATAACCAACCTCGTAAACGAGGCGGCTTAGGCCGAGGTATGGATGCCTTGTTTTCAGCTTATGAGGAAACTCCAGGCGAAAACGAAATGGTAGAAGAAATTCCATTAGATCAAATTCGTGCTAACCCTTATCAACCGCGTAAAACATTCAATCAGAAAGCTTTAAATGAATTAGCTGATTCGATTAAACAGTCCGGTGTATTTCAACCGGTAATACTTAGAAAATCAACGATCAAAGGTTATGAATTAATCGCTGGTGAACGACGTGTTCGTGCAAGTCGACTGGCAGGTAAAGAGACGATTCCAGGCATTGTTCGTGAATTAGATGAAGAGCAAATGATTGAAATTGCTGTAGTAGAAAACTTACAACGTGAAGACTTGAGTCCTTTAGAAGAAGCTGAAGCGTATAACATCTTGATGGAGAATCTTGATTTAACACAAGCACAAGTCGCTGAAAGAATTGGTAAAAGTCGCCCCTATATTGCTAACTACTTACGTCTATTATCCTTACCCGATGAAATTAAGACTATGGTTGGAGAGCAATTATCAATGGGACAAGCACGTACGATCTTAGGGCTTAAAGATAAAGACCAACTGATTCCAGTCGCTAAACGTGTCGTAAGTGAAGGAATGACTGTTCGTCAACTAGAAGAATTGGTTCAATCATTAAATGAAGAAGCTCCTAAAGAAGACGAAGAGAAAGAGAAAAAAGAAAAAGCCAAAAAACCACCCCATTACCTTGCGATTGAACAAGAGATGCAAGATTATTTTGGGACAGCTACGACGATCAATCAACGTGGTGAACGTGGTAAAATTGAAATCGAATTTTTATCTGAATCAGATTTAATTCGTATTTTAGATTTATTAAATATACATTTATAGGGAGTGGACAAGATGAATCGTAAAGAATTTGATAAACTCGATATTGTCGAAATGAAAAAACCACACGCTTGCCAAACAAATCGCTGGCAAATCATCCGTATGGGGATGGACATTCGTATACAATGTATGAATTGTAAGCATATTGTGACGATGACTCGTCGTGATTTTGAAAAGAAAATGAAAAAAGTTCTAGAAAAAGCAGAATCTGCTGAATAAGTTTAAATAAAAGAAAGAGAGTGACTACATGGCATTAACAGCTGGTATCGTTGGTTTACCTAACGTTGGTAAATCAACACTTTTTAACGCAATTACAAAAGCAGGGGTTGAAGCGGCAAACTATCCGTTCGCAACAATTGACCCAAACGTTGGAGTGGTAGAAGTACCTGATAAACGTTTAACAGACATTACACAATTAGTAAAACCTAAGAAAACAATTCCTACAACATTCGAATTTACTGATATTGCTGGGATTGTAAAAGGTGCAAGTAAAGGTGAAGGCTTAGGAAACAAATTCTTAAGTAACATTCGCCAAGTGGACGCAATCTGTCACGTTGTTCGTTGTTTCGAAGACGAAAACATTACGCATGTTGACGGAAAAGTGGACCCACTTTCAGATATTGAGACAATCAACTTAGAATTAATCTTAGCTGACTTAGAATCGATTGATAAACGATTAACACGTGTCCAAAAATTAGCTAGAACTAAAGATAAAGATGCGTTAATCGAGATGGATATTTTAGAACGCTTGAAAGATGCACTTGAAAGTGATCAATTAGCGAACTCAGTTGAATTCACAAAAGAAGAAGAGCCGATTGTAAAAAGCTTATTCTTATTAACACGCAAGAAAATGTTATATGTAGCAAATATTGGTGAAGAAGAAGTAAGTGATCCAAGCTCAAATCCTCACTTACAAAAGGTCATTGAATTTGCTGCTACACAAGGAGCAGAAGTTGTTCCAGTATGTGCAAGTCTTGAAGAAGAAATTGCGATCTTAGATGACGAAGAAAAAACAGTGTTTTTAGAAGACTTTGGTTTAGAAGAATCAGGTTTAGACCGTTTAATTCAAAAAGCTTATACATTATTAGGTTTAGGAACTTACTTTACAGCAGGTGAGCAAGAAGTACGCGCTTGGACATTCAAAAAAGGAATGAAAGCTCCTCAAGCAGCTGGAGTGATTCACTCGGACTTCGAACGTGGATTCATCCGTGCTGAAACTGTCTCTTATAATCACTTAATGGAAGCTGGAAGCATGGCTCGTTCGCGTGAATTAGGTTACTACCGTTCAGAAGGTAAAGAATATATTGTTAAAGACGGCGACATTATGCTATTTAGATTTAATGTCTAGATCGATCGGGGGAAATTATGTCAGAAGATAACAAAAAAGAATTCGAAGAGAAAGATGTAGAAGTGACAACTGATGAAGTAGCTGAAGAATCTATTGAGACGGCTGAAGAAACAGAAGCAGCAAGTGTTGAAGAATCTCAAGAAAGAAATGTTATTGCTGGGATTAAAGAAAGCCAGTTTGCAGAGTTAACGAACAAAAATAAGCAATTTATGTTAAGTGTAGATAAAAAATTATCTGACCAATTGCACTATGAAGTTCAAGAACGTGTCTATGCTGAGATGGTGGATACGTTACTTGATGGGCAAATCAATAGCCAAACAGCACGTCAAATTTATGGAACACCGACAGAAACTGCTAACTTAATTATGGAACAAGAATTCCCAAATCCAGAAAATGCACCAGTTGAAAAGTCACCTGATTGGCAAATTGCTTTAGATGGTGGATTGATGCTAGGTTCATTATTCACATTCATCACAGGAATTTCAATGTTGAATGCGGATGCGGGGACAACTTCTGCTTTCATGGGCTTAACTACTTTAATTATTAACTATATTGTTGCAGGTATTGCGATGTTAGTGACATCAAAAGTTATGCCAGATTTAGATGCACCTAAAGGTGAGCGTCGTTTATGGCGTTACTTTGGAGTGTCTATTGCCGCAATGTTTGGTTGGTTCTTAATCGTAAGTATCAGTGCCGTGTTACTTCCACCGGTACTGAACCCAGTCTTTGAACCAATGACTTATATCATTATTGCAGCTATAACTTTTGGTTTACGCTTCTTATTAAAGAGACAATTAAATATTCAAGGTGGGGTATTCTAACCACTTCAAATCAACCAATCAAGTTTAACTTGGTTGGTTTTTATTATAGACAGGAAAATTCACGAACATTCCATTTTTTTATGAAGAGAATGTTAAGTATTCGGTTGATAATAAAAATACAACATGGTAACTTAGTAAAAATATAGAAAAGACAAATATATAGGAGGATTTAAATGAACGCATGGAACACTAAATTTCAACGCGAAGGATATACATTTGATGATGTAATCCTAGTACCAGCAGAAAGTCATATTTTACCTAATGATGTTGATTTATCAGTAGAATTAGCCCCAAACTTAAAACTAAATATCCCAATTTTATCGGCAAGTATGGATACAGTTACCGAATCAGATATGGCGATAGCAATGGCACGCCAAGGAGGACTCGGTGTCATTCATAAGAACATGTCAATTGAAGCACAAGCTGAAGAAGTTCGCCGTGTTAAACGTTCAGAAAATGGTGTCATCTTAGATCCATTTTACTTAACTCCTCAACATATTGTTAGAGATGCTGAAGAGTTAATGTCTCGTTACCGCATTAGTGGTGTTCCAATTGTTAAATCTGAAACAGACTTAACTTTAGTAGGGATTATCACAAACCGTGATACTCGTTTCATTAACGATGACCAAGCTCAAATTTCTTCAGTTATGACTAGAGAAGCTTTAGTTACAGCACCTATTGGTACGTCTTTAGAAGAAGCTGAACGTATCTTATTCAATCACCGTATCGAAAAATTACCTTTAGTGAATGAACAAGGTCATTTATCAGGATTAATTACGATTAAAGATATTGAAAAAGTAATCCAATACCCAAATGCAGCTAAAGATGGCCATGGACGCTTACTCGTTGCGGCAGCAATTGGTGTGACAAGTGATACATTTGAACGTGCACAAGCCTTAATTGACCAACAAGTGGATGCATTAGTTGTTGATACAGCCCATGGACATAGTGCAGGTGTCATTCGTAAAATTAAAGAAATTCGAGATACTTACCCAGATGTTACTATTATTGCTGGGAACGTTGCGACAGCTGAAGGTACACGTGCTTTATTCGATGTCGGTGTTGACGTTGTAAAAGTAGGTATCGGACCAGGTTCTATCTGTACAACGCGTGTTGTTGCAGGTGTTGGTGTACCACAATTAACCGCAATTTATGAATCAGCTACTGCCGCTCGTGAATACGGGAAAGCAATTATTGCCGACGGTGGTATTAAATACTCAGGTGATATCGTCAAAGCAATCGCAGCTGGTGGAAATGCTGTCATGTTAGGTAGTATGTTAGCTGGTACGGATGAGTCTCCTGGTAACTTTGAAATTTATCAAGGACGTCGATTCAAAACCTACCGTGGTATGGGTAGTTTAGCGGCTATGGAAAAAGGATCAAGCGACCGTTACTTCCAATCTAAAAACGAAGCAAACAAACTTGTTCCAGAAGGAATCGAAGGTCGCGTTGCTTATAAAGGTAGCGCTCAAGATATCGTCTTCCAAATGCTAGGTGGAATTCGTGCAGGTATGGGTTATACTGGATCAGCAAACTTAAAAGCCTTACGCGAAGAAGCACAATTCATCCGCATGAGTGGTGCTGGACTTATCGAGTCTCACCCACATGACGTTAATATTACAAAAGAAGCACCAAACTACTCACGGGCATAATTTACAATTGTAAGTTTGGTAACCGAAAATACTCAACAATGTAGTGATTAATTAGCTATATTGTTGGTTTTTTTGTGTTTTTGGGAGCTTAGGGCAGGGAATTATATAAAAAGTGCCTTGAGAATTTTTCAGGGATGCAAAACGTGAAAAAAGTACCTTGAGAAAATGCCAGAGCACTAAAGCCGCCGTATTCGACCTAATATGAATCTTTGATTATGAGATTATGAACATTGTTTGACCTTTATATGAACATGGGGGTTATGACATGACAAGAATTTCGAAGGTGTTACAATGAGGTTGTAGTTAAGAAAAAAAGAAACCCGACGCACAATAGTGAAAGGATGCGATACAAATGATTCGCAGAAACAGTCGGAACTTAAAATTAACAGCTACTTTATTAGCATCGTTGATGGCACTTGGTTTTGGACAAGTTCAAACCAACGCACAAGACTTTGTTAGACTTGAACCAGGGGACGAAGCCTATCTACCAAACTACTCACTCGTGGAGCAATATTTCCCAAGTGTAGATGCAGCCGTTGAATATGCGAATGCAAACTTCAATATTGATATTCATGCTGACTTTTATGTCACTATGGATGAAAACGGTGCTTACGTTTATTATGAACTTTTAGAGGACGGCGAAGACCCCGAAGAGCCTGAACCCGATCCAGAGGAACCTGAAGATAACATTTACGTTGTCCAATCAGGCGATTACTTATATGGAATTGCTAATCAATTCGGTATTAGTGTCCAAGATATTATTGACTGGAACGACTTAGAAAGTGATCTCTTACAAGTTGGACAAGAATTAATCGTAGTAGATCCTAGTAACGGTGAAGAGCCTGAAGAGCCTGACCCAGATCCGGAAGAACCCGAAGATAACATTTATATTGTCCAATCAGGGGACTATTTATACCGAATCGCGAATGATTTTGGTATTACAGTCGATAATCTGATTGATTGGAATAACTTAGAAAGTAATAGTTTATTTGTTGGTCAAGAATTAATCGTTGTTGACCCAGATGATGGATCGGAAGAACCAGACCAAGCCGATCCTGAAGACATTATTTATGTGGTTGAAGCGGGCGATTACTTATACCGAATCGCTGCTGAATTTGGGGTAACTGTTCAAGATATTATTGACTGGAATAATCTAGAAAGTAATGCCTTGCAAGTTGGAGACGAATTGATTATTAGACAATAATTGCTCATACTGAACAAGTAAATAAATAATATGAACCACTAGTAGAGAGGCTAACTAAGTCATCTTCACTGGTGGTTTTAGTTATACTGAATTATGGGCTTAAATTGTGAAAAACTTATGTCATTTTGACATCATTAATCGTAACTACTATTTTTTGTGTTTAAAAAAGGTATAATAGTTATTGAGTACATTTAATTGTAAAGAAGGAGGATTATGATGCGTATATTAGTAGCAGACGATGATCGCGAAATCGTAGATCTTTTAAATATTTATCTAAAAAATGAAGGTTATGAAGTTGTAAAAGCATTTAATGGTGAAGAAGCCTTAAATCAGTTAGAAGAAAGTCAAGAATTTGATTTGGTTATCTTAGATGTGATGATGCCAAAAGTAACGGGATTAGAAGTGGTTGAAGTGATGCGTGAAAAGGATATGAGCATTCCAGTAATTATGGTGAGTGCCAAATCAGCGGATCACGAGAAAATCGAAGGCCTATTTGCTGGAGCGGATGATTATGTAACCAAACCCTTTAATCCTTTAGAGGTGATGGCACGTGTGAAATCAATTCTACGCCGTCAACATAGTTATTCAGGTATGGAGACACCAGGAGATACGATAGAGGTAGGTCCTTTAGTTATTCGCCGTGATTCTCATGAAGTGAGAACAGATAGTGGCGTTGAAATTCAATTGACGGCTCTTGAGTTTGGCATTTTATATTTATTATCAAGTAACCCAAACCGAGTCTTTAGTGCGGATGAAATCTTTGAAGAAGTATGGAATCAAGAAAGTGTTGTGAGTGCCAAAACCGTCATGGTTCATGTGAGTCATTTGCGTGATAAAATTGCTCAGGCAACTGGAGGAGACAAAGTCGTTCAGACTGTATGGGGAGTAGGCTATAAGGTTGAACGATGATAATAAACAAATCTTATCTACCCAATTAACACGTTCACAAAAGATTGATTTAATTCGTTATACCTCAAGTGTTCTCTTCATTGTATTCTTTGTATATTTAGGGATTATACTTGGCTTTGATATTGTAATTAATACCCGTTTAGATTTTCTACGTGGGGGGAATTTTTTCCAGTTTTTCCAGTTGTGGCGGATTCCTTATAACCAAATTATTACGCTTATCGTATTAAGTATCGGAGGACTCATTACATATCGCCGTATGGACAGACAGCGTAAAATGATGAAGATTGGTCGTGCTTTAGAGCATTTAAACTACATATCTGAAAATAATAAATACAATTACCGAATCGAGAGTACGCAAATTGGTGAATTGACAGATATTATCGATAGTATTAATCAACTGGTTGAAAGTACAGAACATTCACTTGAAGAGGAACGACGAGCGGAAGAGACGAAAGATGAGTTAATCGCAAATGTCAGTCATGATATTCGGACACCACTCACGTCAACGATTGGTTACTTAGATGCTGTGATTCATAAGCAGTATCAAAGTGAGGAAGAGAAAGATAGCTATATTGGGATAGCGTACGAGAAGGCGAAGATGATGCGAACGTTAGTGAATGATTTATTCTTATATATTGAATCAGGACAAGCAACGTATTCGCTTGAAGCTCAATCCATTCCTATCAAGTTTTTCTTTGAACAATTGGCAGCTGAATTTGAGTTAACAGGTGACGAGCAAGGCGTAGACATTGTTGTAGAAGTTTACCCAGAGGATTTATTCGTACAGATTGATGTCGATAAGATGGCAAGAGTGTTCAGTAATCTGATTTCTAATGCATTTAAATACGGTTTTGGAGATGTCATTCGTTTGCGCGCTTATAAATCGAGTGATGATGCGAGTGTCTATCTGGAAACGCGAAATAACGGTGAAATACTTGCGGAATCTGAGTATAAGAATATCTTTGAGCGGAGTTACCGAACTGAGAAATCAAGAACATCTGAGATTCCTGGAAGTGGTTTAGGACTTTCAATCGTAAAAAATATCGTTGATCTACATGACGGTTTGGTTTTTGCGACTGTGGAAGATAATGAAACTGTCTTTCGTATTAAATTAAAAAATATAGAAGAGAGTGGTGGCGAATGAAGTTAAGATATTTATTTGTCATTTTGTTAATCACCTCGTTTTTATTACCGCAACAAAGTAGCCAGGCACAATCAACCGCGCCAACGATTGATGCAGTTTCTGCCATTTCAATTGATAGTGAGAATGGACAAGTCTTAATGAGCCAAAATGCAGACGAAATACTTCAAGTTGGTTCAATAAGTAAATTATTATCCGTTTATGTTGCTTTAAAAACAATTGAAGCACAAGATGAGTGGACACGCGAATCTATTGTTCCCATCTCAGATGAAGCATATCAATTGAGTCAAGATTATAATATTGGTAATGTGCCTTTAAGACAGGATTATAATTATACAGTCAATGAATTAGTCGAAGCTGTTTCAATTAATTTAGCAAATGGTGCCACACTTGCTTTAGCTGAAATGGTGGGAGAGACGGAAGCGGATTTTGTTAAAATGATGGAAACGCAGTTGTTAGAATGGGGCGTTGAAGAATTTAACCTCATTAATTCAACAGGGTTAGAAGACAATGGTGAAACCAATGCCTTTTCTGCAGAAGTTGCAGCAATCATTGCCTATCATCTGGTCAATGACTTTCCGGATTATTTAGATTATAGTGATCAAGCAAAAGCAGTGTTTAAACCGAATACGGATGATGCGATTGATATGAATAATTATAACCAAATGCTAAAAGGAAAGCCTTATGAACGTGAAAACGTCCTAGGTTTAATGCCAGGATCTTCCGAACAAGATGGCAATAGTTTTGTTGGTTATTCGAATGAAGATGAGTTTGGTATAATTACAGTTGTATTAGGAACTGAAGATGAAGATACTCGCTATGAAGAGACAGATCGTCTCATGGACTACAGCTATAGTGCTTATATGAAAGAACTTGTTGTAAGCGAAGGGCAACCGACGACACAGGTGAATACCATCAAAGTAGAAGGTAGTTCCGAAAGTGAAGCGGAGCTTATCTACGGCGAAAATATGTCCTTAGTTGTTCCAATTATTGATACCGCTCCGCGTTTGGAGTACGAATTCTCAAGTAATGACGCTTTATTTGAAGATAGAAGCTATTTAGTGGCACCGGTTGAACAAGGAGAAGTCGTTGGAGAGATGACTATCTACGGTGCTGGCACTGAATTTACGTATTTACCTTCGACGAAAGGGAACCACGTTCCAGTCGTTCAAGCAGAGCCCATTGAAGAAGCAGCCTGGTATGTGAATGGCTGGCATTCCTTCTCAAACGGCGTGAGTAATACGTGGGAGTCCACACGACGATTCTTCGTTGATTTGTTTAATTAGTCAGTGAATTAAGAAAGGATTGGATATAATGAGTCAATTTGAAAAAGCAATATTTGCTGGAGGGTGTTTCTGGTGTATGGTTCATCCATTTGATGAAATGGATGGAGTTGAAGCGGTTGTTTCAGGTTATACTGGAGGCCAGACTGAAAATCCGACCTATGCACAAGTAACAAGTGGTGAAACAAATCATACAGAAGCGGTTGAAATTACCTTTGATCCAGAAAAGATAACGTACCAACAATTGCTTGATATTTATTGGTCAAGTATGGACCCAACAGATGCGACGGGTCAATTTTATGACCGTGGAACATCTTATCGTCCGGTGATATTCGTTAATTCTGAAGAGCAACGTCAATTAGCTAAAGAATCAAGAGAAGCTTTGGATAAGAGTGGGCGATTTGGTAAACCCGTCGTTGTACCGGTTGAAGATGCAAAACCATTTTATGAAGCAGAAGATTATCATCAAGATTATTATAAGAAAAATCCTGAACACTATAATCGTTATACTATTGGGTCAGGACGAGCAGCGTTTGTTGAAAAGCATAAACAATAATGAATAGAGTACGTCAATGAAGTTTCTAACAAATTAATTTTGTTGGAAACTTTTTTGTGGTTAGTTATGTAAATGCTATAATAAGTTTAGAGAAAACCAAATAATGACTAAAGGAAGCGATTAGAATGATAATTAGAGCATTAGAAAAGAATGACTTACCTTCGATTCATATCATCAATAATGAGCGCGAGATGATGGCTTATTGGTTCGAAGAACCCTATGAGTCGCTCGATGAATTAGAACGATTATATGATAAGCATCTCTTTGATTCTTCTGAAAGACGCTTTGTCATTGAAGTAGCCGGAGAGTTTGTTGGGGTTGTTGAATTAATGGAAATCGATTATATTCATCGTAATTGCGAAATTCAAATTATTGTTATTAAACGATTCCGCGGACAAGGCTTGGCACAAAAGGCTTTACGAAAAGGAATTGAGTATGCTTTCTCGATTTTAAATATGCATAAAGTATATTTAATTGTGGATGTGAACAATCATCCAGCGGTCCATATCTATAAAAAATTAGGCTTTAGACAAGAAGGAACAATGAAAGACCACTTCTATACAAATGGACAATACCGAGATGCCTACTTTATGGGCATCTTGAAAGATGAAGTTGAATTTGAGTATATAAAATAAAAAGATCCACTACTGACCAAAATCAGTAGTGGATTTTTGTTGTATTAAGAATTAATAGAGTTCGTGAATGTCATCGAAGTTCTCACGTTCTTGTTCAATTTGGGCTTTGTTACCTATCACAGCAACCGTTCCCTTATCAATCACTGATCGGAATCCTTCACTTAAGACAGTTAAGTTCGCTTCAGTTGTAGCTAACACTTCTTCTTTAAGTTGAATCACATCAGCTGTCGTACGTCCGACTTGGTGACGAGAGAATGCACGCTTACCTTTGTGGTAAGCAGACAATGGTTGGTCTAAATTACTTAGAGTACCAATGATTGCTTTTAATAAGCTTGCGTCGTCAAGTTGTAGAGCTTCAATAAATTCAGGAATCCCTTGATATGTTTGGATTGTCTTTTTAATATTAGGGTCGCGGTACGAACTTAATTGGAAATCTCCATTTAAGTTGTGACGGAACATTGAACCATATGCGCCACCCTTAACGCGAATGTTATTCCATAAGTAATCGTAACGTAAGAAAGTGGATAGAACGAGAGATGATCCGGAATAAGTCAATTCATTCGTAGCATCCGACGCAAAACCAACATAGTTCACATCTTGAGCAGTAATAAAGGCTTCGTTCTTTTTCTCGCCGGCTTCATACGTTACAGCATCGCCTAAAGACTCACTTCTTAATGAAGCAAAAGCTTCGGTAAATGTTGTTTTCACGTCTTCTAAACGGTTTTCTTCACCAATATAAAGCGCATGGATACGTTGTTTATTTAATAAACGTTCTAACATATTTTGTAATTTTTCACTTAAATCACTCATATCATTGGCTTTAATTTGTTTTAATAGCTCTTTCGTGAAATTAAATTGATCAATCCCGTTAATTAATTCCCCTAATTTGCTGACAGGTTTCACTTGGCTTAAAGCACGTGAAGCAGCAATGACATGAGCAGCGGAGTTAATATCATCTTCAAAATCAGACACATGACGTTGAGTAATATTCAATAATTCAGTTCGGTCAGTAAATTGAGTTCCTGTCATAATTTCATGAATTAACTCAACTAATTTAGTGAATGATGCTTCCAGTGATTTACCTCGCAAAGTAAAGTAAGGTTTGGCTTCGCCAGTCACTGTTTCATAAACAACTACGCCACCGTGAATACCACCCGTGTGTAAGTCAATTTGCGTTTGCAATTCTGCAACAGAATAATTTTCAGTAGGCAAATCACCTAATAATTGACTTAAATAACTTAATAATAAGTAATCTTCCGCTTCAAAGTCAGACACATCAAAGTATAAATCAAGATAATCAATGCCAGAAGTGAATTGGTCCGCGTGATACAGTGTTGTTCCTTCGAATAAAGTACTTTCAGTTAAAGGATAATCTTCTGTTTCAGAGGATAAATCTTCTTTGTCTAATGTCGGAATCGCAGCTAAATCCTCTGCTTTATCTGGAGCTTCTTGACGAGCGATAAGTGCTTGCGTTTGCTCAACTAATGTATCAATTTCTTGGTCAGATAGGCTCGCTTTGTATTCTTGTAAAGTTTTTAATGTTTCTTTTTCAATGGCATCATTTTTTCCAGGTTCAGCTTTTAATACAATGTTCACGCGTTTTGTATTATTTAATAATTTATCTTGAATCAATTGTTCAAAGTAACCTTCTTCAGATAATTTTGCGAGTAAATCCAATTTATCTGAGAATTCTAATGATTCGAATGGCGATAAATCATATAACCAAGTATTTAATGAACTAATTGCGTAAAGAACGCCGCGTGGATTACTTTCTGAGATAGCTGATTCTTTTAAGCGGAAAGTGATTTTATTTAAGGCAGCTTGAATTAATTCTTTTGAGATACCTTCTTTAACTAGGTCAGTTAAAGTGGACTCAACCACTTCTTTAAAGCGGTCCATATTGCCTTTGTCACTGTATTTTGCATCGATTGAGAAGACTGCAGGATAGCCGACTTGGAAGAAATCACCATTAATATCCCCGCCAATTTCAGCTTCGAGTAAGGCTTTCTTTAAAGGCGCTTGATTATTACCGAATAAAATCTCGGCTAACACACGTAAACCGTGTTGTTCTAAGGAATCTGAAGCTGTTGCGGTATGCCAAGCAATTGCTAAGTAATCTTTTTGATCAGGGTCATCACCGTCTGTAATTGAATAGGTTAATTCGACATCTTCTTCCTTAGGTTGAGTCGCTTCAAAAGTTAAATCAACGACTGGCTCATCTAATTGACCTTTGCCATCAAAGTAAGAAGCAAGTAAGTCAAAAGCGTGATCCGTATCTAAATCTCCATACAGAATCGTTAATGAGCTACTTGGATGGTAGTGTTTCTCATGGAAATCAAGAAAAGCTTCTTGTGTTAAAGATGGAATGGTAGATGGCAATCCACCTGATTCGAATTCATACGGTGTTCCTTTGTATAAATACTTTTGAATGGCTGTATATAATTGGCTGTCAGGTGAGGCTGTCGCACCTTTCATCTCATTATAAACAACACCTTTGTAGATTAAATCATCTTCAGCATTTTCTAAATGATAATGCCAACCCTCTTGTTCAAGAATTTGTGGATTTGAGTAAATCAGTGGTTGGAAGACCGCATCTAAATAAACGCTCATCAAATTCGAAAAATCTTTTTGATTCGTTGATGCAACTGGATAAATTGTCTTATCCGAGAATGTCATCGCATTAACAAAGGTATTTAAAGAACCTTTGATTAGTTCAACAAACGGCTCTTTCGATGGGAATTTCTTTGAGCCATTTAAGACCGAGTGTTCTAAGATGTGGGCAATCCCATTATCATCGTAAGGGGGTGTTTTGAAAGCAATTGTGAATGCTTTATTTTTGTCATCATTATCTAAGTGTAATACTTGAGCACCTGTTTCTTCGTGCTCATATAACTTACCAATTGAATGAATATCGTTTAATTCTTTGGTTTCGATTAATTTAAAAGTCATACAATCCTCCATTGTGAAATTTATTATGCTATTAGCATATTTTATCTGGAATTGATACTTAATACAAGGAAAGGGGCCTTTCAAGACAAAAGAAACATCTTAGGAAAATATTTAAATAAAAAGGTATTCAACATTCTAGTAAATTTACCAGAAATGTTGAATACCTTTGTTGTAAAAAAATCAGTTGGAGCCCTTGTTAAGAAAATGGTTATCTCGCACCACCGCCACCTCCTCCGCCGGCACCGCCACCTCCACCTGAAGATGTCGCACCACCAGAACCGCCACTGCCTCCACCAGCGACGACTGAATTAAAGCCACCACTAGAAAGTCCTGTAGACCAATTTTGACGGAAATGCATCGTACTATGCCAGTAATGAGTCGGTGTATAAGTCGTGCTGCTGTCGTCATAAGCTTTTTTCATTGGAAGAATATCTTCGTATTGTTTCGCAATCTTTGTTGCAGCACCACCGATTAGTGCCCAAACTAAAATATTAGATAATTGCTTATCTTCTTGAACATGATCTACTTCAATGTCATCTAAATAAGCGACATATTGTGTAATGTGATTGAATAACTCTTCACCTTTTGGTGTCGATTGAGCAATCGTGATTGTTCGCTTCCAAACTTTGTCTTTAACAACGTTGATATACCCGGCATCTTCTAAATATTCCATCGAACGAGCTTTAAGAATGAGTTCGAATTTCGTTACTTCATCCGCATGTTCTTTCGCCCATTCCATCATAACTGTGGAATCAATTTCACCATGAGAATCCGAAGCATCGAGTAACATGATCCACATAGCGTCCTCAATTGTAGAATCTTCAGGGTTCTTCTCAACCCATTCATCAAAAGTCATTGCCGGTTGTTGTTGATCAAAATCTTTAACATGAATATATGTTGTGTATTTATCACCGAAAAATTTATCAGTCTTAAATGTTTCAATTTCAATGCGGTCTTCACTTAGCCACTTAGTTAAGTAAGCTGCAAAATAGTCTTCAAAGTAACCTGCTTGAAGTTCTTGTAGAAAGAATGCGATATTAGCAATATCATCACCGTATTCAGGAACCACATCGGTTGTCTTACCTTTATTCATTTTTATTCGTTCTGCTCCGGTAACCATAGCATTGTTCTCGCGTTTTACTTTTCGAACTTTGAAGAAATATATCATGATTGCAGTGGAGATACCTAGACCTGGAATAAACGTGATTCCAAATATGAGCCAAAAAATCCAACTACTATCTGATGATGAAGATTTATTGTAAGAGGATCCTTCATTAGCCATCTCTCTTTGCTCCTCAAGCGTCATGTCTACACTTGCGCTAGTATTAAATAAATCCGAAGGAAATTGCAGCAAGACCGTGACATTGTTTCCATCATCGAGTGATTCTTCTGAAGTCCAAACAATTTGATCCCCTTGCATCTGGATATCACCATCAAAGCCGTATCCCCAGAAGTTTGTATTGTCCTGAGATAGGCCGACTGGAGATTCAATCGTTAAAGTTAAATCCTCTGTTGGAATACCTAGGAAGGTGTCAAAGTTCCAAAGTAAACCTTGCCCGTCATTTAAATTCCGGACGACATTAGACAAAGTATAAGTTAGTTGGTAGGTCTTATCCCCGTGCTCACCCATACCCCATACGAGCTCTGTATCATCGTCATCACGAATGATACCGTAGTATCCTTCCTTTTCTTCTAAAGACTGATCTGAGTCCCAAACGGGATTAAAGTTAAATCCTTCCACTGAAAAATTGGATACTTCTGAATCTTGTAAGTTGTTCATCTCAATATATAATTCAGTCCCATCATCAGCCGTCATGTTACGAGTTTCCTCAACAATCGCTGATCCATCTTCTTGAAGTTCCACTGAAATATCAATGGAATGAATTTTATTATCGGCAAATACTTTTTCCCCTTGCAAAGTGAGGGCAGTAGCGAGTATAATACTAAGAGTAAATAAAATACGTCTCATACTTTTTCACATCCTTTTATTTGTATATTCAGTTTACCATATATCAAAAGCCCGACATAACAATAACTAGCGAGCTTTTGAAAAATAATAAAAAAAACTTTTTAAAAAGTGTTGACAAAAGGTATGGAAATATCGTATTATATATAGGTCGTCAAAACGACTCGCTAGCTCAGTCGGTAGAGCAACTGACTTTTAATCAGTGGGTCGCAGGTTCGATTCCTGCGCGGGTCATACTAATCTTATTACTATAATGATTAGTCAATATGTAACAAGCCGGCTTAGCTCAGTTGGTAGAGCATCTGATTTGTAATCAGAGGGTCGAGGGTTCAACTCCTTTAGCCGGCATAACATACACTACATCCTTACTTCGGTAGGGATGTTTTTTTGTGCTTATTTTTATAATCTACTTATAGAAAAAAACTAATTTTTTCTATAAGTAATCATTCAAGTGTATGTATGAGTATTTCGAAAAACTGAAAAGTTGTTCCATAAGTTGTTCCATAATTGACTTACCCAATGTTTTGGATTGTAAATACGTAGTTTATAAGCTCATAAAATTCGCAAATTTGTCTGCAGCATCTTCACGTCTATTTTCAGTAACATGGTCATATATATTCATTGTGGTTTCTATACTTGAATGACCCAATCTTTCTTGGACTTCTTTTATCTCTAATCCTGCCTCGAACAGTAGGGCGCAATGAGTATGTCTAAATCTATGAACATTTAAATGTTTTAGTTTATGGGCTGAAATTATCCGCTGAAGTGCAGTACTAATATAATACAAATTCAGATGTTTATTATGTTCATTTGTAAAAACAAGTTGGCTTGGGCCATTTGTATTAATTCCTAGTTTTAAAAAATCAATTCTCTGTGCTCTTTTCCAATCCTGGAGAATTTTCATCGTAGTGTTATCAATTGATATTGTTCTTTTACTAGCGCTGGTTTTGGGATCTTGGAATATAGTCCCCTCTATTCCTTCAGCTAAAACCCTTCTAACAGAGAGTGTATGATTTACTTCATCGATATCTCTCCACTGTAAACCTAAAATTTCACCACGATGTAATCCAGTGAAAGCTAAAACTCTAAATAATACGAGCTTTATATTATTTTCTGTTTTGCTGATGCACTCAAAAAAATGTATTAGCTCATTTTTTGAATAAAAGGGAGCATCATAATCTTTTTTATGTGTATTTCTTGGACGAATAATCATGCTCATAGGATTTTCAGAACAATAATTTGCACTGATTGCAAATTTAAAAATTCTATTAACAATGCTTACTAACATTGTTGCTTTAGTGTAGGAAGAATACCAATTATTGACAAGATCTTGACACATTTCGACCGATATCATGTCTATGTAATATTTCCCTAACACAGGGAGGGCATGAAGATCTGTCGCTTTTTTTGAATGCTTATATGTTACCTCTTTGACTGTTAATTTGTATTGCTTAAACCACAATCTATAAACATCCTCGAACTTCTGGCGTTTAGGTTTTTTCTTAATTCGACCATGACTATTTTCAAACTCAACCTCTTTTCTTGAGATATATAGTTTTGCTTCTGACAATGATGAAAATCCACGTTTTCTAATTCTTTGTTCTTCACCAGTCAGTGCATTAATGCCTAAATAATGATTTATTTCATATTGGGTTTTTCCATTTATTAATTCATACTGTTCTATCATTTTTTTCTCCTATTCTACGTACCAGCGTGTATAGAAGATATTAAAATTATAATGTGTTAAAAATATTTATCGATGCTATTACATCACCGATTATTGTCGCATCATCTACAGTGTATATCTTATTATCTAAACTATTTTCAGAAATAAAAAGCGCTCTGTCTTTGTCATATCTTAAAAATCTTACAAGTGGTTTTGTTTCACCATCTGGTAGGATTACTACCAGACTCCCGTCTGCTGCATCAGTATAAGATTTTGTTAAAACTAGTGTGTTCTCTCTAATTAATGGATCCATTGATGTATCCTCCTGTTTATAGAATGCTAATTTACTATCAGTAACAACGGGCAATGCGATTTCTATAGATTCGTGACTCACGTTGTAAATTGTAATTTTATTTTGCATTAAATTTAAGGGGTGCTTTGCACTAATAAATCGAGTAGGAGACTAGCCATTAATTGACTAGTCTCCTACTCGATTTAAAATAGTCCTTTTTTCAATATATAAATACTTTAACTGCCATAAGCATACCCTTTTTCCAGTTCGTCTTTACTTGTAGTTATTTCTATTGTGATATGATCCTTTACACCCGATGTATGGGCAAGCTCTGCAATTTCTTCTTTGATTTCCCTAGTCTTGTTTATATCGGAAGAGTCTATAAGAACCGTAACGATAAGGGCATTTTCTTCTCCGTCCAGTGACCAAATGTGAAAATGAGAGAGGTCCTTTACAGCAGGAATATTGTTAATGGAGTTCGCCAGGTTCTCTACGTTTACATTTTCCGGCGAACCGTTCAATAAAATTTTCATTGTACTGAAAAATTCAGGTACAGTTTTATAGAGGATATAGAGTGCTATCAAAATCGATAAGATTGGATCCAATCGATAAGCCTCGGTAAAGTTCATTACGATACTCACAACCAAGACCCCAATCCACCCTAATACATCTTCTAGCATATGCAGGTTCAACATGCCTTCGTTTTTAGATGACCCTTTGCTTAAAATCCAAGCCGCATACCCATTTAACCCAATCGCCACGAGTGAAAGCCAAAACATGCCACTGTAATTAACCGGTTGTGGATCAATCAAACGTGGGATACTTCGGTAAATCATAAAGAATGAGCCACCGATCAGCACTACTCCAGTTATCAGCGCCCCTAATAATGAAAATCGGTTATAACCAAAAGTGAACTGTTCATCTTGCTGTTTTTCTGAGTACCCCTGGAAAAACCAAGCGAAACCAATTGAAATGGAATCCCCTAAATCATGAACCGCGTCGGACATAATTGACACACTATTGAAAAGAGACCCAAAGAAAAATTCAGTTATAGAAAAAATAAAGTTGATAAAAAAAGCAATTTTTATATTTTTCTTCGGTTGATTTTGGTGCGAGTGCTTTTCTTGTTTCTCTGATTTTGAAATTTTAAAAACCTCCATTTAGTTTTATATATTATTTGCTCTTATTGTTCTAGTTCGTTGATATGAGTTAAGACTTGTTCGAGAATACTGAAAACATGAAGATCATCAAGACTGTAAACCATGCTTTTCCCTTCTCTCCTTGCCTTCACTAAACGCGAATCTTTCAATATTTTTAGTTGGTGTGAAATCGCGGACTGTTCCATATCCAATGCAAGCACAATGTTTCCAACACTGAGTTCTTTTTTCTGTAAAAGAAAGAGAATCGACAAGCGTGTAGGGTCACTAATCACTTTGAATAATTTGCTTATTGATTGAATCTTCTCTTTATTGATTGGCGAAGATGTTGATGTATGCATATGCTCTTATTCCTCTCATATGATTTTCCGTTCATATATATAATACCACATGAGTAAAACGATGCGAGTTTTTAGTTTATAGACTAAATTAAGACTTTTGTATTCATAATAGTAGTCCATTTGAACAAGAAGCATCTTGTCTTGACAAAGCTCATACAGTGAGTTAATATGATTTTCTAAACATATGTTTTGTTATTCATATGTAAAACGTAAAGATTCCGATTTACATATGGGACAACTGAAAGGAGTCAGAGACAATGGAAATTACATGAATACTTCTCTTCTTTTAGTGGGAATTTGTGTGATTTAATAAGTAAATGAATGGAAATCAAAGGAATTATATAGGAAGGTGATAAAAATGGAAACTATCGAAGAACAACAATCTCAATAAAAACATAATCACAACCACGACCATGACCATGAACACGGAAAAATGCCAATCGTTTTATACTTTATTGG